>USHE01000119.1 GCA_900554385.1 uncultured bacterium
AATTAGCGTGTTTCTTTTTCTTGGCTGACATTCTTTTTCTTTTCTTCGCAAAAAAGAAAAAGAATGTCAGTGCAGGGGTTGGGGCCGCATAAGCCCCAATAAATAAAAAGCAGGAGGGCTTTATATATTTCCGATAACATATTTTATGTTTTTATACTACAATGTAATTACAGGTTATCAAAAAAGGAGAGATAATATGTTAACTAAAAATTCATCAGTAAAAACAACTTTTTCAGGTGTTGATTTTTCTAAATATTCATCAAAAACATCTGAATTTGTTAAAGAATTTTCTAAAAGAGCAAACCAAAAAGGTCACTTTCTCAACTGGGTTAACCTTCCACAGGAACAGTTGAAAAGATTAGACAATCTCTATTCTATGGTTGAAGCTTTCAGAAGCCAAACAGGAGCTTCTAAACTCAGCGTAATGGGTATTGGTGGTTCAAAACACACAGTAGAACACATGCTCGGTATTAACGGACTTAATGTTCGCCACGACAGCGTGGAATTTTATTCTGATGTTGATTCTACAAGCTTGGAAAGATTTTTGTACAGATTAGGAGATGTCACAACTTCTAACTTTATGATTGCCTCTAAATCAGGTTCAACTTTTGAAACTAAAGACGGTTTCTTAAGAGTTCAACAAATGCTCGTTGATGCATACAAATCAAAAGGTCAATCAGAAGATGAAGCTAAAAAATCTGCCGCAAAACACTTTATCGCAGTAACAGACGCAAACGCAGAAAAAAGCGAACTTCGCCGCAGTTCAATTGCAGACGGCTGGATTGGCGATTTATTTATCCACGATGACGTTGGCGGAAGATTTTCAGCATTTGACGACCATGCTTTATTTACACTTATCTGGGCTGGCTTATCTAAAGAAGATATGACTAAATTACTAAAATCAGCACAAGAAATTTCTTCACTGTCTTTATCAGAAGATTTAGACGAAAACGATGCATTAAAAGAAGGTATTTTCTGGGCTGACGCTAAATTGAACGGAATTTCAGCATCTGTTCATCAATATATGGGATCAATGTTTGAAAACACTGTTTACTGGCACGCACAAATGCAGAATGAATCTGTAAAAGATACACTAAAACAAGTTGCAAAAGTTCCTGATGCAATGCACCACAGTGCCGAAGCTCACTTCAACCCTGCAAATAAACTTGTTTTTGCACTCACTGTTCCTGTTGATAACGGTGTATGCAAAGAAAATGCAGATGCATATATTGGCGCATTAACTAAGTCTTACGAAATCACAGGCGCATTCTTTAGAGAAGATGTACAAACTTCTAAAATGGGCTTAACCCCTGAAGCTGCAGGTGCAATGACTCAACTAAGAGCCTTCGCAACTGTTTATCAGGAAATCGTAGAAGCTGTAATGACTAATAGAGAGTTACCGGAAGTCCTCGACAGCGTACTCCAGCCGCACGTCGAATTCTACAAAAAGAACCTCAAAGGCGGTGTTGTTGTTCCAGGAAGAATTTCTAAGTAAGAACTTCTACAAATAGATTTACGGCGGACTTTTTTTCAAAAAGTCCGCCGTTTTAATTATTGACAGGAAACTTTACGCAAGTATCATTAATAATTTTTATTTTTTAAAAGCTTTATACATTGATTTATATAAATTTATTACGGAAGCCGAAAGATTATACAGGGACGAGTATTTTGAACAATGCATGACGCAAACAAGACGATTTGGTGAAAGCATTTGTAAAAATGTACTAGGCTCTGCCCGCACAACAGAATCGACCTTTGACGATATGCTCGCAACCTTGAAAGACAAATCTACAGGCGAAGAACAAGAAAAAGAGTTTATAGACGATTTGTATTTTTTAAAGAAAAGCGGAAACACAGCCGTTCATTCGGTAAAAGTTCAACATGATGGAATGACCGCCCTTGAGTGCCTGCAAAGAGCATTTGAAGTTGCAATAAACTATTGTGTATACAATCAGGGGTCAAACTCTCGCCTGCTTAAATTCAGGTTTGACACCGAGCTTTTAGTAACAGGTAAAAAATCAAAAAAATCACTATCTGAAAGATACACAGAAGAAAAAAAGAAAACTGCACCAAAACGTCAAACTAAACCAACACAAAAAAAACAAAAACAACAGTCCTACTCGATGAAAACAGCGACAAGCAAAAACAAACTTCCGATTTTTTGGATACTTGTAGGATTTACATCTGCAATTTCAATCGGAATAATTATCACCCTATTTCTAATTATAAAATTATAAAAGGCAAAGCTAACGCTTTGTGTGTTCTCGTCACGTAAAAAAAAAGAGGGACTATATCCCTCTCTTATTTGGGCGATACGTGACTCGAACACGTGACCCCCACAATGTCGATGTGATGCGCTACCAACTGCGCCAATCGCCCGCGCTTTTTGATTTTGATTTTAGAATTTTGGCTTGCTGGTAGCTTGCGCTACCTCCCTCCTTCTTTTCGATACTTAATCGAAAAGCGGAGTCCTTGCCAATCGCCCGCGCTTTTTTGAAAAAAAAGCTTTGCAAAAAACTTCATCCTGTTACGATTATTGTTTTCTGCTTCCGTAAAATTATCTTACCACAAACATTTAAAAATGCATAGCATCTACTTGTATTATCATATACTGAATATCTTTTATAAATTCAGCCTCAATCAACAAAAGCTCTTTTCGACTTGCATATTTATCATTTTCATATTTTACTTTTGCAAGTTTTGTTAATGCAACTTTATTGAATGATAAATAACTAGATGCCGCATCAATTATGTCCACCGCACGATAAGGCACATTGCAGTCATGTAATCTCAATATTGAACGAAAAAGTATCAACAAGGTTTTTATCACATTACCCAATAAATCTTTCATTTGCTTATCGGACTTAATATTCATTAAGAAATTATTTTTATATTTTAATAAAAGATTTTTTAACTCAGACTCACACTGCAACCGCAAATAATATTTATTAATGCTTATTGACGGAATTAAATCCTCCCCATAAAGAAGTCTGTGGTTATCCCTGATATCCGCATATTCAATGGCATATACATCAAACGACGAATACCATTCTTCAATATTCATAATTACAGGAAGCGGATTTTTCTGGTTCACCCATTTCTTTACTGAATCTGAAATTGCGTATAATTTTTCAGCATTCAATGTTTTTGTAACAATCATCAGATTTAAATTTGTATATTTTGATTTCACCTCAACATTTGCCTGCGAGCCAAACGCAAGAACAGATACAAGTTCATCACCAAAACTTGTTTTCAAATCGTTAATAAATCTATCTAAATTATTCATAAATTACCACCTTCCGGAACAACCACAACCGCCGAAGCCGCCGCCTCCGCCAAAACCGCTAAACCCTGATGATGAAAATCTTCCACGTCTTCTTGGAGATATTATTGCCATTATAATAGCAAAAGGATATGCCCACCATGGAATATTGTCAGAACTTCTATGTGAAGAAGAACCTGAAATACGCGCAGGAACATTTCCGTAAGACTTCACACTAACATTTTCTGAACTGGCAACGGCTCTTGCCAATGCATAAGCTCCACGAAAAATACCTTCTTCGTACCTATTCTGTTTATAGTAAGGCAAGACATCATAATCACGAACCTGATCGGCAGTTGACTTTCCTAACGATTTTTCAAGCCCGTATCCGAGCTGAATACTCATAATTCTCTCATTTGGTGCTGTTAAGAATACAATTCCGTTATTCTTATTTTTATCGCCAAGCTTATATTCCCGCCCTATTTCTATTGCAACAGAATTGACATCCCGTCCGTTTAAGGAATTCATCGTAACTACAGCGATATCCGAACCGGTTTTTTTCTTCAAATCCCAGAGCATCATGTTAATATCATTTTCATTCTGAGGAGAAATAAGATTAGCCTCATCCGCAATAAAACCATTAAATTGCAAGGTAATAGCATTCGCACCAAGGCTAGTGCATACCAAAAGACCAACCACTAATAACCAACATTTCTTAATCATAGGATTATTTTAGCAAATTTTATATAATCTGTCAATAAATTATATAAGGTATGGGGTATAACATATTTACGCTGAATTCCTTATAAATCGTCACCCTAAACTTGTTTCAGGGTCTTAAATATAACAGATGCTGAAACGAGTTCAGCATGACAGTTTTGACTACAGCTACTGTAAACTATAACTTACATTATATAAAATTACACTTTGGATTTCGGATGGCTAAAATGAGCCATTAACTTACCAAACCCGTTACGCATTTTAATAATAGGATTTGAAGAATTTACCTTTTCTTTACTAACAAATTTATCAACATCATTTGAAGCTTTAGGGAGTTCGGTACAAGAAAGCTTAGGCGGGTGAACTCTTAAAGGTTTCAACGCCGAATCTATTGTAGACACAGGATTATTAGAAATTCCAAATATTTTCCCCATTAATATAACCTCCCATAAAACTATAAAACAAAAAGGCGACACCCAGATTCGAACTGGGGGATAAGAGCTTTGCAGGCTCCTGCCTTACCACTTGGCCATGTCGCCTCACCTCGTTACTTTATAATACGAAACACATAACATAATGTCAAGATGTTTTCCTAAAAATCAAAAAGCTCCTTAATTGGAACATCCAGAGCATTGGCTAACTTTAACACAGTTTTAAGCCCTGGCTTGTTAATATTAACTTCTATTTTTCCAAGGTAATCCAAGCTTATTCCGCATTTTTCAGCAAGTTTTTCCTGTGTCAAATAAGCTTTTTCACGTAATACTTTGATACGTTTACCCAATTTAGCATAAAAATCTTTTTCGTCCATTTGACAATATTACTGGATATAGTAACATAATGTTACTGGATATTTACCAGTAATGATTTATAACTTATGGAGGATATATGAAAAAGAAAAAAGCTTTTACTCTGGCAGAAGTCCTGATAACTCTTGGCATAATCGGGATTGTAGCTGCTATGACACTGCCAACACTCATAGCTAAAAATAGGAATAAAGTATTAAAAACACAATTTAAAACTGCTTATAGTATCATTCAACAGGCATCATACAAAATGTATATGGAAAACGAAGGAGATTTTATTGATTTTCTAGGAAAACCAACTGGAATAGGATATATAACCCAGTATCGTCAAAAATATGTAGCATTAGCTCCAAAATATTATAAAGTAATTAAAAATTTAGATAAAACAGAAACTAAAGATTTAAAAATGTATACTTCTAACGGAAATGAATTTACTTATAACGGAAGTTTTTTATCATTTTCTCCAATGATACTGCCTAACGGTATGT
>USHE01000120.1 GCA_900554385.1 uncultured bacterium
AGCATGATTCTTGATTTTTTCTTCCGTTTCGCATAGCTTTGAATGCACTTCAAAAGCACCGGCCAAATGGTCGGTGCTTAAATAATGGTTTCATCATCCTGTCAAAAATAATACTCTGCCATGTGTGTCTTGATATATACGAATCAATTTCTCAAACGCACAGATCATTAACCGATATATAAATTAAGGGTGAAGAGGAGCCTGTTTTTAAAGCTCCTCATTACCCTTGCCACACCCTAAAAGAATTTAACCGAATCACCCAAGTCCTGATAAGCTGCGAAGCAGCTATTCAGTTATGAGCAAGTAACGAAGCGGAGAGCGAATATCCGCTTTGGCTTTACAGACTGTTCCACAGTACTCCGGAAAATCTGTTTCTTGCAACTCTCACTCCACAGGACTGATTTTTTATGTCATTTCTGCATTTTTTCCTTCCATTTCTGTATTGTTTTTATGAAGACATGCTCTTTTTGCTTTTCATCTTCCTGTGCCTCATACTTAGATAATAAGGAATTAAGTTCCCTGTCCCATACCGAATAAAATCGAACAGTTTTTACTTCTTCCTGTATCGTTTTGATTTGTTTTTGATCTTGTCTCGAAAGACTCCGCATTCGTTTTTCTAGTTCCTTTTTGTAAATAGAAACCCCTTGCGGAAATCTTATATTGCTTGCCTCTCTTTTATCTTCTAACTCTATTCCTTTTCCCGATAAAACTTCTTCACTGTATAGCATTTGTAAAAAGGAGACTGCTTTTAAAGGTTGCTTTGTGTTCTTATTAATTCCTGCATAAAGTGTAACATTTGCAGTGAATCCGCCTTCCTGATTCGGCATTGCAAATACCGTATGAACTGTTTTTTCACCTCCAAGTTCTTCCAAATCATTTAAACTTACTACTCCTGTGTCTTTTATTTCCCAGTTTAAAGCTAATGATCTTGTTTTTAATGCTACTGTTTCATCCAAAACTTTTTTTATCTGTTCTTCCGAATATAGAAGTGTTTTTTTCTTATAATCAACCACCTCACTAAATGTATCAAAAAATTGAACCCCACTTCTTTGCCCTACAATCTGTTGAATTGCTTTTTCTTTTTGTCTGGCTAATTCCAGCCAATTTCTTGATATTTCTGTATTTTCCGGTAAATCCTGTGTTGTAAATGCATATAGAAAATAATCGTATGTCATAGGAAGCAGTATTTGTTCCTCATTAGCCATACCTGCAGACAAAATCTTCTCTTCTAAAATATCTATATCAAAATATTTCATGTATGGTTTCAACGAAAGAAAGGTTCCCTGATACATTTCTTTTTTGGGGTCTTCAAAAACAACTACTCTTTGCTCACTCCAAGTCGGATTCGGCCCTTCTGCGAAAAATACATCCGGCCCTTCTCCCGTCGTAATTTCATTCTGGATCTCCTGTACTTTTTCTTCCGAAGCCTGTTGCCCTGATGGGATTACCATTAATTCCACTCCATTATTTTTATATATTTTCTTCCAGGCTGCCACTATTTGAAGTACCGTTTTTTTATTTTCTTCATCAACACAAATTTTTAATGGCATTTCCGTTTTCTCAATTTCAATCTTGGCTTGTGTATCTGCATATACCGTTTCTGCATTTAAGCTCCCACTGACTAATGTGATGTTAATCAGAATCAAACCAAAAATTTCTTTCAACCTTTTTCCCATCATTATGCTACCCCCTATGTTTCTATATAGCACAAGGCTATTGCATGACTTCTGTTTTTTTACATATCATACAACAGCCTTGTTTTTTTAATCATTAATTATCATATCCGTGACAAATTGTTCTTGTTTCTTTCACATTAGCAGTATTTCCTGCGTTACAATTTAAACATTTTGTAGTTTTTATTCCTGTTCTATACTGCTTCAAATCAGTTCCCCATGCGTGACCATGAGTACATGTAACTGTACCACTGCTTATCCAGCTTCCCCATACGGTTGACGATGTTATTCTTCCTCCACATCTCGGGCAAACTGTAGCATACGGCATAATTTCTTCATACGCAAAAGTATTCTTACTTTCGATAACATCCGCTTTTGTTACATTGGCAGAAAATGTACTGGCCAACATTAAGGTCATTAGAAAAATGGAAATTTTTTTCTTTACCGCTTTCATACTTTTCTCCTTAAAAATTTATTATACCTGTCAACGTACATTCTACATTTGTATAATAAAAAATACCACACTTCCTACTTTTTGTCAATCTTTTTCTACGTTTGTCTAATTAATCATTATACCCATGGCAGACTATTTTTTCTTGCCTGATCTTTATCTCAAAAAAATTTCCACATTCATTACACCTGATTTTTTCTACTCCATATCTGGCTTTCTGTAAGTCATCTCCCCATGCATATTGATGTGTACATACTACATTTTTTTCATTTTCCCATGCATTCCAAACCACTTCTCCTTGTACCGCAGCTTTGCATTTGGGACAATTTTCTATATGCGATGATGACCATATTTGTCGCGCTATTTGCATTTCCGAAAAACTCAAAATAATTATTCCAAAAAGAAAAACAGTGACGTATATTCGAAGTTTTTTTCTTGCTAAAAACACATTGTAAAATCGTTCTTTCAGTATCTCTGTTTCTGATACCATTGAAACAACTCCAGACAATTCTTTTTTCGTTTGTTTTGAAGCCACTTTTAAAATAACATTGCAATAATCTTTCCGTTGCGTCAGATTCATATGTTTTGTAACAGTCTCATCACAGACACATTCGATATCTATATTTGCCATTTTTTGCACCCACAGCATTGGGATACAAAACCAATAAACATCCCTTATAATTTGAAGAAACATTTTATACCATAAATCGTGTTTTTTCTGATGTGTCAATTCATGTAAAAAAATCAAATACCATTCTTCATAGGAGTAATTTTCCGTTTCCAGCATTTCTTGTGGAATCAATACTTTTGTATTTCGTACACCAAACAACATAGGAGAATAAAAATCTTGATTTTCACAGACCCATATTTCTGTTTTTTTTATTTTACAAACTTCGCTTGCTTTTTTTAGAGCTTCTAATACGGAATTTTTTTGCATTCTTTTACATTCTGCAAATATTCTTTTTTTCCATATTCTATATTGTATTGCGTGAAACAAAAGGCATAAAATCATCCCTGCAAGCCATATATACGGCAAAAATTTTTCGCCTGACATCCACTCTCGAATTGAAACGTTTCCAATTTTCGTCATGATCGCAGTCTTTTGATTTTGTTCCCCCATATAATATGCCGGCATAGAAATTATAAAAAAATGTTGCCGGAATTTCTCCGTCACACTCCAAAACGGAAAGCACATTTTAATTGTCAGAAATATCCAGACTACCTTTCTCCAGCAATGACCGAGTCTTTTCCCCATTATTTTTTGTACAACATATGCCATAAATGCGACTATGCCTATGAAAAGATTCCACTTTATGATAAATGCCATCTGTAACTATGTCCTCTACACCACTTTTTCTATTTTTGTCTGTCAATAAATTCCTGCAATTGCTTAACCTCTTTTGAGCTAAGTTTTTCTCCATCATACAATGACGATGCGAATTTTGCTAATGACCCTTGAAACATTTTATCTAACATGTTTTTTCCAACTGTGCCTATATAGTTTTCTTTTTCTACTAATGGTACATAAAGATTTGATTTCCCATTCCTCACTTTTTGAATAAATCCTTTTTTTTCCAAACGAGTAAGCAATGTTAAAATGGTACTCGGTGCAATGTTTTTCTCTACATTCAATTTCTCTTCAATTTGAAATCGGCTGACAGGTTCCGCATATTCCCATACAATCATCATAATTTCCTGTTCTGATTCTGGTAATTTTTTCATTTCTACTCTCCGCTTTTCTCTACTTTGACCAGATTATAGCATATTTTCCAGAAAATTGTTGCACTTTTTGGGACTGTTTTCCGCCTTCCGAAGCTAGATTCTAGCATGATTCTTGATTTTTTCTTCCGTTTCGCATAGCTTTGAATGCACTTCAAAAGCACCGGCCAAATGGTCGGTGCCTAAATACTGGTTTCATCAAAAATGGTTCATCTTATACCACACATAAATATGCAAAATATCCTGCATAGCATAAAAGCATAACGACACCTCACGTTTTCCGTAATTCCCTGTTCTTGTACGTCCCAATCCATAAAACCAGACCTGCCAGAATTGCGATTCCTGTGTCTACAATAAATTTAGTTTCAAATGGCACAGGACAGATCAGTGCGGCTGTTCCAATTACAAATAAAATGTTAAAAATATTGCTTCCGACAATATTTCCGATTGCAATTCCTGCATTCCCTCTTTTTGCTGCTGTCACAGATGTTACCAGCTCCGGAAGTGATGTTCCGAGAGCAACAATCGTCAGTCCGATAAAACGCTCACTCATTCCAAAGTATCGTGCAATCTCGGTTGCCCCGCTGACGGCAAAATCACTTCCTTTTACAACCAGGACGCCGCCTGCCACCATCAAAAGAAGACATTTCCAGACAGGATAATTTTTCGCTTCCTCTTCTTCCGGATTTTCCCCTTTTTTTGACATTACAAACAAATAGCCAAGATATACAAGAAACAGTACCCATAAGACTATGCCTTCGGCAAACGTTACTTTTCCTCCTGTGATTCCGCATATCATTAAAACTACCGTAACAAACATCATAAACGGTATTTCATAAAACAAGGTAGACCTTTGTATTGCCACATTTGTTATTAATGCCGTAAGTCCGAGAATAATAAAAATATTCAAAATATTGCTTCCAACCACATTTCCTATCGTAATTCCTGCGTTCTGCTGCATCGCTGCGGTAATACTTACAGCAGCCTCCGGCATACTCGTTCCCATTGCAACAATGGTAAGTCCGATAATCAGCTGGGGAATTCCAAACTTTCTTGCTATGCTTGCAGACCCTTCCACAAACCAGTCTGCTCCTTTTACCAGAAAAAGGAAACCCACTATCAAAATCCCTGCCTGTAACATCATACGTATCTTCCTCTCTTTCTTTTGCATTCTTTGCAGCAGGTGTTATAGGCATAAAAAAAGAGACTCCTACTGCATCTACAGTAAAAGTCTCGCTATTTAATCACTTTCCGAGTTATTGAATATCAATAGCTGTACTGACGAAGAAGTGAACACGGTTGGCTAGCTACTCCCTTTTATTTTTCCAGTTTATCAAATTTCTTATTTTTCGACAACGTTTTTTATTTCTCAGCTTCTGGGAGCAAGGATCTGTCTACATTCTGATTAGCAAAGAATAC
>USHE01000121.1 GCA_900554385.1 uncultured bacterium
AGCCGGAGTTTTGCCAGGGCTGGTTTTACTTATTGGTATGAGTTTTATGAGCGATACTCCAAGATGGCTTATCAGCAAAAATAAGGATAAAGATGCAGAAAGTGTCTTAAAGAAAATCGAACCGGATGTTGATGTTGAAAATGAAATTCGTGAAATAAAACAGACCTTAAATATGAATGAAAGTAATTCAGGAGCTAAATTCAAGTTTAAGAAATGGATGATAATGCCATTTGTTGTTGGTATTGGAATAATGTTTGCACAGATTTGTACCGGTATAAATACTATTATATATTACGCTCCTACTATATTTAAAATTGCAGGTTTTGACTCTAATTTGAATGCAATTTATGCAACCACAGGAATAGGCGTTGTAAACTTTTTAATGACAATAGTTGCTATATTCTTTACGGATAGACTTGGTCGTAAACCTTTGCTATATTTCGGTTTAACGGGAGTAATGCTGAGTCTTGCGGCACTCGGATGTGCATTCGCATTTGAGAGTGTACTTGGCGGCTGGCTAAAAGTGATAGCAGTTGGTAGTCTTGTTACTTATATAATATGTTTTGCAATGAGTCTTGGACCAATTGGTTGGATATTAGTATCGGAAGTGTTCCCGCTTAAAATTCGTGGTATTGCAATGAGTATTTGTACGGTATCAAACTTTGCTTTTAATTTCTTGGTTGTCGGAAGTTTTCCTGTACTTATACATAAAATCGGCGGTGCCTATACCTTCTGGGGATTTGCCGTTGTGTCATTACTATGTATTCTTTTTGTTTACTTTTTTGTTCCTGAAACGAAAGGAATTTCATTAGAGCAAATCGAGTCAAATTGGATACGTGGAGTAAAACCGCGAGATTTTGATAAATAAATTTGTCTTATTATTTTCTAATATTATTCTTGAATTCTCTTATTTTTAATTTTGTTATACAATAATTTCAGTAAACAACTGGAGAAATTTATGAGAGAAGAATTGCTTGCGATATTGGAAAAGAATAGCAGAATTGATTTTAGCGAACTTGCGGTTTTGCTTGGTGTTGAAGAACCTGCGGTACTGGAAGAAATAGAAAAACTTGAAAAAGAAGGGATAATTTGCGGGTATCATACTCTTATCAATTGGGAAAAAACATCTATTGAAAAAGTTACCGCACTTATAGAGGTAAAAGTAACCCCGCAGCGCGGACAGGGCTTTGACAGAATTGCCGAGCGGATTTATAATTACCCTGAAGTAAAGGCTGTTTATCTTATTTCCGGCGGATATGACCTTCTTGTAACTCTTGAAGAAAAAACGTTAAAAGAAATTGCTAAATTTGTTTCAGATAAGCTTTCTACTCTGGACAGTGTTTTAAGTACAGCAACACACTTTGTTTTGAAAAAATACAAAGACCACGGAACTATTATCAATAAGAAATCGGTTGATGAAAGAGAGGTTATTACGCCATGAGGAATTTCCTTTCTGAAAAAGTAACAGCAATAAAACCTTCGGGAATTAGAAAATTTTTTGATATTGTAAGTGATATGAAAGATGCAATTTCGTTGGGTGTTGGTGAACCTGATTTTGATACCCCGTGGCATATTAGAGATGAAGGAATATATGCTCTTGAAAAGGGAAGAACATTCTACACATCTAATGCAGGCTTAAGAGATTTGCGACAAGAAATTTCGGCATACATACAGAGAACTCAGGGAATTCATTATAATCCTGATAATGAAATTCTTGTGACTGTAGGCGGGTCAGAGGCTATTGATATAGGGTTGCGTGCTGTAATTAATGCGGGAGATGAGGTTATAATACCACAGCCCTCGTACGTTTCTTATGAACCTTGTGCCGTACTTGCAGGTGCAAAACCTGTTATTATTGACCTAAAAGCAGAAAATGAATTCAGATTGCAGCCGCAAGAATTGCTAAATGCAATTACGGAGAAAACAAAAGTTTTGATTTTGCCATATCCGAATAATCCGACAGGTGCGATAATGGAAAGAGAGGATTTAGAAAAAATTGCCAAGATAGCAATTGATAAAGATATTCTTGTAATGTCGGATGAGATATATTCTGCATTAACCTATAAAGATAAACATATATCTATTGTCTCTATCGAGGGAATGAAAGAACGAACCATTCTTATAAACGGATTTTCAAAGGCTTATGCAATGACGGGCTGGAGGCTGGGTTATTCGTGCGCACCCAAAGATATAACTGCGCAGATGACAAAAATTCACCAGTTTGCGATAATGTGTGCGCCTACAACAAGTCAATATGCTGCGGTGAGTGCATTAAAAAATGGCGATGCCGATGTTGAAGAAATGCGAAAATCGTATAATCAAAGAAGACGTTTTTTGATGAACGCTTTTAATAAAATGGGGCTGGAATGTTTTGAACCGTACGGGGCATTTTATGTTTTTCCGTGTATAAAGGAGTTCAATATGACCAGTGAAGAATTTGCGACTAAGCTTCTTATGGAAGAAAAAGTTGCTGTAGTTCCCGGAACAGCTTTTGGGGCTTGCGGGGAAGGGTATTTGCGAATTTCTTACGCATACTCTTTGGAAAACTTAAAGGAAGCCGTAGGCAGAATTGAAAATTTTATAAAAAAGCTAAGGAAATAAATCTTCCTGCAAAGGCATAAACTGGTAGTGAATTTGTTTTTTAGCAGGTTGTTTGTTTTCTGTATAATTTTGCTTTGATTTAATTATTTCTTTAAAAGCATTAGTAAAAGATTCTTTTGAAGTTACAGAATAGAATGTTCCATTAGTTGCATCGGAAAGACATTTCAATCTATCATTATTGCCAATCAGTATAACATCAATAATAATATCTTTTCTGACTTTACTTAACTTTTTTATATACTCACAAGGATTTCCTCCACAGGTGTCTGAACCATCAGTGATAAGAATAATCTTTTTTTTCAGCTGTGAATGGAAGAAATCGTTATTAACAGTTTCTTCCAGTGTTTTTTTTATAGGGGTTCGTCCGTAGGGGGTTGCAGCGTCTAATCCTTCAATAATTTTTGCGGTATTACGGTATTTTGGTTTGCTGTGAAGGTTTGAGCCACAATGACCTCCGAAGGTGCGCAGTCCCAGCTCAGTATGCTGAGATATTTCTGGTAAAAGCGACTTTGCTGTATCTTTAGCCATTTCAATGCCTGAAGACATTGAATCGGAAGTATCAAGCAAAATCATAACAATCTTTCTATGATTGTAATAATCTGAATAATCAATTTTTGTGAAATTTACGGGTTGTCTGTCAAAGGCTTGAACTGTTAAGCACGCTCCAAATAATATAAACACATTAAATAAGATAAAAATTTTTACCAAGTTTTGCATATAATCATTATATCAAATTATGATAAACTTTTCAATATTTACTGAATGAATTGATAATGTACAGAATTTCCGTTTGTATTTGTTGGCTTATGTGAGTTATCAGGCTGTGTTCCGAAACTTGCTCCCATAGCATTGCCAAAATCGTTATCAGTGCCTATTTTATAGTATTTTCCCCCAGTGGTAGAGGATAAACATCTGAGATTATCTGAGCCATTTACTATAATGACGTCAATTACGATATCAGAACGGGTTTCCATAATTTTTCTTGCAAAGGCACAAGGATCTCTATGGCAGGTTTCTTCTCCATCAGTTACAAGAACAATTTTCTTTTTAACAGTTTTAGGGAAAGCTGAAAAATCCTGATAAACTGTTTTTTCAAGAGCATAAGTCAGCGGTGTTGCTGAGCCGATTTTTGATGAGTATAATCCCGCAATTACAGAGGATGAATTTGAGGTTCTGGGGAATGATACCAGTTTTGTTGCTTTACACGCATTAAACAAATCTACCGCAAAAAAATCTCCTGAGCTTTGTCCAAAAACTCTTAAGCCTACATTTGTGTTAGAGGATACTTTCGGGATAATGGTTTGCAGAGTAGTTTTGGCAAGCCCAATCCAGTGTTCCATACTTGATGAATAATCCACAACGAGTTCTATAACATCTCCTTTTTGTCCGATTTGAGATTGAACAAGAGTACTCTGCTTGTATACAGTCGGTGTGTACACATTGTATTTTTTAGACTTTGATACAGCCGGAAGTACGCATAATCCAAAAACTGAAAAAATAATAAAACTTTTTATTATAAATTTATTCATTCTTTTTAAATTATATATTTATTGCTTAATAAATGCAAATTTATATTTACAAATATACGGGTTATCAAGTATAATACAGTGTAATATGAGAAAGATATTATGTGTATTTTTAATATTTTTATTAAATGCAAATCTGGTACTTGCCGAAGAATACGCACGTTTGTATAATGTCAGGAATATAGATATTACCCAAGCTGAAAAGCTGATAAAACCTCTGATTAATATTCCGGGATTTTCGTTGACAGAAAAAAATAATTTTTATGTTCTTGAAAATCCTGCAACTAATATCTATCACGTGGTGGTGTTAAAATCCAACCTTAGCGACTGCTATTATTACTATCTTTCAAATGAAAATTATGATTTGAATAAGCGGATTTTGGAAAGTTTTGAAAGCCGTGATTATGACACAAAAAGAATACGAAATTCTGCATTCTTAAAACTGTTCCATAGTGAATCTTCCGAGTATTTGCAAAATAATCCGCACGGAATCAAGGCAGTTGCGGGCGGAACTCAAATGAAAATACCTTCTGAGTATGATTTTAGTGATGAAGCTCAGGCACAATTTGATAATAAAACCTCTGCTTATACTCCGCAAATACCACTTACGCTTCCGCAAGAACCTGTAATTTATCTTGAAAAACCGAATGTTTTAACTGGTTCTGTAGTACATATTGAAGCTGGTGAGCAATTTCCAGTTGTGTTGTCCTCAACGATAAGTTCAGATAGTATTACAAACAACGACAGAATTTCGGCACAACTAGAATCCGATTGGGTCGTTAATGGGATAAAAATAGCTCCTAAAGGCAGTATTTTGAACGGAAGCGTAACCGATTCACGCCCTGCGCAATTTGCCCTCGGAGATGGACGTATCGGGATGACCTTTGATCAGATATTAACACCTGACGGAAAAGTTATTCATCTCACAACAAATGAAGTGAGAGTAATCGGGGATTCTCCACGCGCATTAAGAATAGCCGGACGTACAGCCGGCGGAGCTTTAGGCGGGCTTCTTCTCGGGGCTTTGTTCTTAATCGGCGGGGCTGATCCTGCTCAGGCATTAATAAG
>USHE01000122.1 GCA_900554385.1 uncultured bacterium
TTGACCAGATTTTATAATTACTGTTGATACACCCCTATCCCAAAGCCTTTATATTTTATTTTCAGCAGAATCAATTACAAAGATTTTAGTGGTATCATATTTATCATTCATGAACAGAATATCAACATCTGAAATAATACTATTAAAATTTTCCTTTGCATCATCAGGAGTCGTTATCATTGAGGAATAGTTCGGGTCAAAGGCTGTTAGAATATTTTTTTCTTTAGCCATTGAAAAAGCTTTTTTAACCGCCTCTGCTGCTGATAAAGATAGCGACATCGTAGTACCTGTTGAATAAACGACTTTAGAACTTGATATATATTCATCAGAAATATCGTCAATAGAAAGCTTTGAAGGAGCTATTTTTCTTCTGTAATAAGATAATTCCTTTTCCTGTGAATTTGGGCGAGCAATAAAATAAAGCCCATTTTGCTCATTTGATAGTTTAACCTGCGAAATATCGAGTCCTTCTGACTGCCAGCTATCCATAAGAAAATCTTTAAATACATCATTACCGACACGGGTAATAAAACCCACACGAGAACCTGCACGCAAGGCAGCTATAGCAGTTGCAAGCGCATCTCCGCCATAGTATTTATGCAAACAATCAGCACAACACAATTTTGTATTACTTGATAACTCAATTAAACTTTCACCAATTGCGATTATATCAAGTTTTTCATCCATACTAACCCTTCAATTCTTTTAAAATATATTCTGCGCGTTTGGAAATTTCCGCAAATGAGCAGCCTTCATAAAAGTCACTGCCGACCCCAACAGCCATTGCGCCTGCTTTTATGTAAGACGGAACTTCACTAAGCTTTACATTACCTTGAGCAAGGACGTTTAAAAACGGCATTGGTCTTAACAAATCTTCAACATAAAGCGCACCGCCCAGAGCCTTAATAGGGTAAAGCTTAATTAAAGGAACACGAACTTTCCAAGCATCATAAGCTTCGTTTGCGGTTGAAGCCCCTGCAATAAACGGAATTTGTTTATTTTTTGATAATTTAACCAAATTCATGTGAAAAATTGGCGATGATAAAATCTTTGCCCCAGAGTCTATTGCAGATTCAGCCTGTAAAGTAGTTATAATACCCCCTGCACAGACAGTTACTTCTTTGGAAATTTCTTCTATTGCAGAATAAATTGTTGGATTTTCCACATTAATTTCCAGAATTTTAATTCCGCCGTCGATAAGTGCGTGTGCAATATCAACAACCTGTTGCGGGTCTTTTTTCCTGATTATTGGAAATACTTGTTCTTTTGCAAGAAGATTAATTAAATTTTTTGTCATATTCTATCCCTTTTTCTAAATTTATTATATCATAAAATTATACAGATGTCCGAAAAATTTTCGATATAAGGAACATAAGCGAAAATTTTGAAAGACATTCTGGAAGGAGAACCTCATATAGCACGCTAAAGCTGGGAACAGAGGTGACACTTAATTAGATTGGGATTGTGTGATATGAAAATTTTAAAAAAGAAAGCTTTTTTTATAAAATCATTTTTTTTACATTTATTTTTATCAATAGTTGTAATAGCTTTTTCATGGAGTTTAATTGAACCGAATGCTTATAACTACATGGTAAAGAATTTTTCTGCCCAAAAACAGGGCGACAGTGACATTGCACTGATTGTCATAGACGACAAATCAATAGGTTACCACAGATGGCCATGGCCTAGAAAATATTATGCTCAGATAATGGAATTTCTTAATGAATACTCCAAACCCGCTCTTATTGGATATGATGCAATTATAACAACTCTTGATAAAGACAACCCTGAGTCTGACGAGTATTTTTTTAGTACATTAACAAAAGTCAAAAATTTGGTTGTAGGATTTGCCCCGCTACAGCAGAAACCGTCTTCAGAAAACGATGTACAGTATAAGGAACTTTTTGATAAAAAATTTGGGACAAAAATAAACTTAAATACGCCTGTATACGACTACGGAAGGTATAACAGTTTTTCAACATTTCCCAAAGCTTACTTTGATGCCGTTAGCATGACCGGTTCTGTTACAGTTTTCCAAAACGATAGCGGCTACTTAACTTATATGGATCAAATCGTATCTGTTGACGGAAAATATTATCCATCATTAGGACTTCGTATGTATATGGCGCTCAATGGAGTTGATAGTATTACAGTCAACGCAACTAATGTTACAGTAGAAAAAACTGGTTTAATTATTCCATCAGTAACTACCACAAAGGGAATTCGCAATCACATCCGATATTACAAACTCAATGACAATGCATACACACATAAAAAATATTCGGCAATTGATATTATTAAATCGCTTGAACAAATAAAAAAAGGTCTAAAACCTACAATAGACCCTGCTGAATTCAATGGTAAAATTGTCTTTGTCGGCGCAAATGCAAAAGCTGCAGCAATAGCACTTGAAGATGCTCTTGCAACCCCTTTACAGCAAAAGCATCCGGGAGTTGATATTCAGGCAACAAATCTTGATAACCTTATAAACCACGACTTTATGCTTCAACCGGGATTTTTGACGGATTTGACAATTCTTCTGATTATAACGCTTTTAACTTTTATTATTATAAGCAAATTTTCATTTTTTGTTTCTCTGGGGCTGTTAACTCTTGTAGCGACTTTATATATAGTTTTTTCTGTAATCTGCTATAAATATTGTTTTGCAGTGAATGTAGTAACACCACTGGCAATACAACTTTTAACAACGATTTTCGGATATTCATACAGATTTTTGCTTGAAGGAAAGACAAAAGAAAAAATCAAGCAGGCAATGGGTAAATACCTGTCGCAGGATATTATGAAAAATGTTGTACAAAATATTGATGATATAAAACTTGGCGGGAAACGTGCAAATGTGACGGTTTTATTTGCGGATATCAGAGGCTTTACTAGCATGAGCGAAAAAATGACCGCAGAAGAAGTTTCTGTTATTCTGAACGAATATTTCACGGAAATCGAGCCGATAATAACAAAATACAATGGCGTAATTAATAAATTTATCGGCGATGCAGTCATGGCAATTTTCGGAGAACCTATCCAGGACATAAATCATCCGCAAAATGCGGTAAAATGTGCTTATGAAATGCTTAAGACAGTTGAAAGACTGCAAGATAAATGGCTTTTTGAAGGTAAGCCTAAAATTGAAATTGGTATCGGCATTAACACCGGAGAAGCATTTGTCGGAAATATCGGTTCTGAAAAACGCCTTGAATACACGGTAATTGGTGATACCGTTAACCTTGCAAGCCGCATAGAAAGCTATAACAAAGTTTACAGAACAAACTTTTTAATAAGCAGCTCAACATATTCTTACGTAAGTACACTTGCTGATGTTATAAAAATCAGTGAGGTTCAAATTCGCGGCAAATCTAAAAAAATGGATATTTACGAAGTTTTAAGGCTAAGCCGAAATGATTGAAAATCTCGATAAAATAAAGATAGCCATTGATGTTGAGATAAAACACAGATATATAGATATTCGTGGAAAATCTCAAAGTTTTTCTTCATTTATAAAAAGTGAAGCAAAAAAAATATATAAGGCGACAGAAAAAAATCCTCGCTGGGCTGTCATAATTGAAACCTTTGAACACTACCCTTTCGCATCTCTAAACGAGAGAAGACGTTCGATTGAACGTTTAATAAAAGTTATCAAATCGGAAATCCAAACAACAAAAGCACCAGAAACGGAACAGCCGGCGGATATTCCTAAAAATCCTAATGAAGTGGATGTTATGTATGTAAAGGGAGTAGGTCCTAAAGTCGCATATAAACTGAACAAGCTCGGAATTTATACGGCAAATGATTTAATGTGTTATTTTCCTAAAAAACACGTGGATTATTCTTCAAGAACACTTATAAAAAACCTTAAAGAAGGTGAAACTACAACTATTTTCGGTTTTATAAAATCGGTATCGGCATTCAACACAAAAAACAATCTCTCTGTCGTAAAAGTCACAGTTGCAGACGAAAGCGGTAAAATTGAACTTAGTTTTTTTAACGCAAAATCAAACAGATTTCTACTTGAGAGAACAAAGGCTCAATTTCCAGTGAATGCAGGCATTATGCTCTCAGGAACTGTAAAAATGAACAATTACAGCCATAAACTTACAATTGATAAACCAACATACTCGATTATGACCGGAGAATTTTTGGAAGGCAGCACCACAAACCTGCACCTTGCACGAATTGTCCCAATTTACACAGTTTGCGAAGATTTAAGCATAAAAACTTTGCGAAAAGCTATCTATAACGCAATTCAGTTATACAAAAATCACATTACAAATATTGTACCTGACGAAATAAGAGAACGCCTCGGACTTATGGATAAAAAAGAGGCTGTCGAACAAATTCATTTTCCGGAAAGCATGAGTTCTTTGGAACACGCTCGTTTTAGCCTTATTTTTGAAGAGCTTTTTCTTGTGCAGCTAAAACTTGTCCGCCTGCGAAACGAAAATAACGAACATTCTGCGATTGCTCTAAAAATAGAGAAAGACGGACTTGTGCAACAATTTATTAAAAGTCTTCCATTTGAACTGACAGGAGGACAAAAAAAAGCTGTCAACGAAATTCTTCATGACCTCAATTCAGAACACCCTATGGCAAGACTGCTCCAAGGAGATGTCGGCAGTGGAAAAACAGTAGTTGCCTGTATAATGCTTCTTGCAGGGATTGAAAATGGGTATCAGGGCGCACTAATGGCTCCGACAGAAATCCTTGCTCAACAGCATTACAATAACCTTGTGCAATGGCTTACACCTCTAGGACTCAGCGTTGGACTATTTTTAGGAAGTCAGGGCAAAAAAATTAGAGAAAAATTTCAAACGGATTTACGCAACGGGCAAACAAATATTGCAGTCGGCACGCACGCACTAATTCAAGATAACATAGAATTTAATAATCTCGGTGCAATTGTCGTGGATGAACAGCACAGATTTGGAGTAAAGCAGAGAAACATCCTGAGGAAAAAATCCCAAAACCCGCAAATGCTTACAATGACAGCAACCCCAATCCCAAGAACTCTTGCAATGACTGTTCATGGGGATTTGGATTAAACGGTAATAGACGAACTTCCCAAAGGCAGAAAACCTAATATCACCACACTAACAAGATCTCATAAACAAAACTATGATCTTAAAAAAAGAGAAATCGACAC
>USHE01000123.1 GCA_900554385.1 uncultured bacterium
TTGTAAACACGCCCGAAATCTGTGCATAAATATCCTCTTTGTTTACGACGATACTGTTTAAAATCTGCTCTCTCTGATTTTCAAGTTCCTGTTCTGTGTTGTCCTCCGCAAGCTGATTGCTTTGTCTTAGGCTGTTAATATCCTTCTTGTATTTTGCAATAGAAAGAATATCGTTATCCTGCGCCGCGTCAATTATATCATTTTCACGCTCGTATATGTTATTCTCCAAAGTGTTTGAAGCAAGCGTTGAAATTGATTCTTCACTTTTTTCTGTTTTTGTCTTTTTTTGCCGTTATTTTGTAGGTTTTAACCACTTTGCTGAGGACGATTTTGGTTTTATCCGCCGGGTCTGCTATAGCTTTGATTATCTCTGCGGTAATTATTTTGCTGCGGACGACCCTCTCCTGCACTGTAACTACTATAGAATTTAGGTTGTTCATTATCAGAACTATAAGACGGAGTCTGACTATCTGAAGAATAAGCTTGTGGAGCTGCTTCTTGAGCCGGAGCATCCGAAGATGGGTTAATCATCATTTTTTTATCAGGGTATAAGCAATCCGGACAAATAACTCTTTTGGGGTTCTTTGTTTCGAATTCACGACCGCATTTGACGCACTTGTTAACATACATAATTTGAAAGCCTCTTAATTAAAAATCATAAACATAAAAATATCAACTAGTTATAAAGTAATAATTACTCCTCGTAATCCAAAAATTCAATACAATATACTTAATAATATTATTATAACATAAAAACTAAATTTGACAAGAGGGTAATATTATTTTTCTATCATAAAGGTAACAGGACCGTCGTTAATAAGCTCCACATCCATCATTGCGCGGAACTTGCCTGTTTTAACATCAAATCCGTCATCTTTCAACATACGAACAAAATCTTCGTATAGCGAATTTGCTTTTTCCGGCTGAGCAGCTTTATCAAAACTCGGACGAGTACCTTTTTTACAATCACCGCACAAAGTAAACTGAGAAACCACAAGGATTTCGCCGTTTACATCTTTTACAGAAAAGTTCATCCTATCATTTTCATCTTCAAAAATTCTCAAATTTGCGACTTTTTGAGCAAGTCTTAGCGCATTTTCAATTTCGTCTGATTTTTCTACACCTAGCAATACGAGAATACCCTTACCTATAGAGGAATACAATTCCCCATTAATTGTCACAGACGCCCTTTTAACTCTTTGAATCAGTGCTTTCATTCGTTTCTACTTTCTTTACTTTCAATATATTATTTTCGATTTGCATTTCTATTTTATCATTTTCGGGGTCAATTTTCAAAAGTTCAACAATAACTTTAGGAATAAAAAGCGACCATCCATTACCTGTTCTAAATAATTTTCTCTCCATAAAAACCTCTTACACGTTTAAACAATGTCTATAACATGTACTTTACAAAAGAGATAGAACAGTTTATACTATAACATGTTATTAACAAGTTATAAACATGGAGGGAATATGCACAAGAAAGCCTTTACGTTAGCGGAAGTTTTAATAACTCTCGGGATTATAGGAATTGTTGCCGCAATGACTCTGCCCACGGTAGTTAACAAATATCAGGAGCGAGTAACTGTAACAAAAGTTAAAAAATTTTATTCACTAATAAATCAAGTACTGCTATTTGCAATTAAAGATAACGGTTATGTTGATGAGTGGGATTATATTGAATACAATGAAGACGGAGAAACAATCAGTGATAAATTTGTAGAATACCTAAAACCATATTTAAAAATAACAAAAGACTGCGGTGCAAAAGCAGGCTGCATTGCTTCAGGTATCTATAAAGAAGGTGATGGCGCAAATTGGCATGATTACGATAGCTCTAAGAAGCATTTTAAAATGATACTGGCTGATGGCAGCTATATGTGGTTAAGAAGACAAGACAATATAACAACAGCCGTATGTGATGATGAAGATGGTGGCTATAAAAATGTCTGCGGAGGAATTTGGATTGATATAAACGGCAAAAAACCGCCTAATATGTTTGGACAGGATACATTCTTTTTCATAGTACAAAAAAACAGAGTTATGCCGGCAAAACATAATGACTGCTATGTTGGTAAAAAAGGTTGGGGTTGTGCAAACCATATTATCCAAAACGGGGATATGAAATATCCGACTTTTGAATAGAATATTTTACTTTGCCTTACCGCTCAACTGTCCGCATGCGGCGTCGATATCCGCCCCCCGCTCAAGCCTTACCGTAACTTTCTTACCTGAATGCTCAAGCAAATATTTAAACTTCATAATAGAATTATTTGATGGTCTTTGATAATCATTTTTAGCCGTAGGATTGTAAGGTATAAGGTTGATATTACATTTGATATCGTGAAGATAATTTGCAAGTTCTTTTGCACTTTCTATTGTATCGTTTAAATCTTTTATCAAAAGATACTCAATCGTAATTCTTCGACCTGTTTTTTCTACATAATTTTTCAGAGCCGTATGCAGAGTTGCCATATCATATTTATCCTCAATCTTCATAAGCTTTGAACGAATAGCATGGTTTGGAGCATGCAAGGAAATTGCAAGGGTTGACTGCATCGATAATTCTGCTAGTTTATTAATCTGCGGAATAATACCGCTTGTAGAAACCGTCAGACGACGCGCACCAATTTGGAAATTATCATTAAAAATTTCCATAGCTTTTAACACATTATCAAGATTCAAGAGAGGTTCACCCTGTCCCATAAACACAACATTTGTAACCTTTAGCCCGGTATCTCGCTGAATTGTCAAGACCTGTTCTATAATTTCTTTATAAGACAGATAGCGTATAAACCCACGTTTTCCTGTAGCGCAGAATGAACAATTTACTGCACATCCGACCTGAGAACTTACGCACGCCGTCAAATTTGCACGGTTATCAAATCTCATAAGTACTGTTTCAACACATTCCCCGTCAGGAAACTCCAAAAGATACTTTATAGTTCCGTCCGAACTCACCTGCTTTACCTTGATTTTTATATCGGTAACTTTCGCAATCTTTTTTAGTTCTTCCCTGAATTTTACTGATAAATCCGTCATTTCATCAATTTCTTTGACAGATATCAGCTAAATCCAATTATGGATTTGCCTCGCCCTAAATTTAGATGCGTGCAGTTCGTCCGTAATTTTTTCTATTTCAGCTAACGTTAATCCTGATAGTATTTGCATATATTTTCCTTATAATACTGAACTATTTCTATCATAGAGTGTAACATAAGAGTAACAGGCTCTACTTCATCTTTCCATTTTTTGTACCCGCAGGACACAGGCAGAATACTAAGCGGATTATCCGGAAAGTCCCTGCAAATCTGCGGCCTGTTTTCGTAATCAGAACATTTATTATCTTTTGTTAATTTAGGACAATGGTAAAAATAAACTTCATCCTCTTTATTTTCCTCAAGCATTTGGATGTATTCGGGATAAATCTTACGAGCATCTTCTTTCGACTCATAAGGAATAAAAATACTGGTAAATTGTTTCGCAAAATTATCGCCGTTTTCAGCTCTGCGTTTCAATTCTTCAGGAGAAAATTCACTGCAAGCCAGATTACAGCATGTCGCACAGCCGACACAATTAAATGTGTTACGGTACGCCAAAAGCTCACGAAACTTTCTATAAACTTCCTTTGACACATCATTTTCAAGCATATCAAGGACTTCTGACTGCCACCGCTTACCATCGGAGCCATCAGGGAAATTCTGACAAATATCCCCTTCAACCCCTTGAGGTCTTTTGTCCTCTATCTTTTTCTGAATTTCTTCCGCACATTTCATAAAAATCTCACGGTATTCAGTTCGCAAATTTTCCACTGTTGAATAAAGTTTACCCATATTTTTATAATATCATGGACATTAAGAACTGTAAAAAATAATTTCATATAGCAAGAAAAAATCTTTTTATATTTTAAAATAAACTGAAAATTGAAAGGATTTATATTATGAGAATTTCTGCTCTATCCAATATTAATTTTAGACAAACAGATGCGGTTGAAAACAAGGTTGAGAATAAAAAGCCTGAGGATACAAAAAAGCAAGAGCTTTCTACAACAGCGAAAACACTTATCGGCGCAGGCATAGTTGCAGCCGGAACTCTGGCAGTTTATTTCATAACACGAAACAGCAAGGCTGCAAAAAATACTGCCGAAGCAGCCACAAATGCTACATCCGAAGCTTCAAAAACCGAAAATATTAAAAATCCTCTTGAGGCTGGTGAGAAAAAAATAGAAACAGTATTGAAAGATTTTAAGTCTGATATTCAAGACATCAAAGAAACAATAGTCGAAAAACTTGAAACCGGCTTTACCAGAATTACATACTCAGGTAAAGATGCAGCAGGTCATGACATAAAGGATATGGTTTTCTTTAATAAAAATAACGATGTTGTTCAACGTATGATTGAACAAACAACTCCTAAAGAACAAATTAAAATAGTTTATAAAGGTGATAATACAATTCTTGCAAGACCTGATGAAATGCCGGAAGGTCGTTATAACCCTAAATATTTCCAAAGACAAATTGCTGTATCTAATATGGAAAAATTAGGAAATGATAATGTTCAAGACAGCGCATTCTACAACCAAACAGCCTCAATGTTTGATAATCAGGGCAGATTTAAAGATATTACACGCAGATACAAAACCAATGACCAAAAAACTAAAATATCAACCCATATCAGTACAGGTACAGTAGAACTAAAACAAAATGCCGAAACAAAAATCCACGAATTTGATTGGAATACCAAAAAAGAACTAAATACTAAACAGATAGGATTTGCATACACAGACGATAATAAACTTAACGCATATTTCACACGTTTTTCAAAAATAAACGGAGAAACTCCTGCAGAAGATAAAGTTTTCCTAAAATACAGGGATAAAAAATACGGAATAGTATACGATACTCACACTGAAATGCACGCACACGAACCAAATTTATACAAAAAAGCGCCTGTTACATCTGATAAGGCTAATCCAGACACGGTACAGCCACCAGAGATAAAGGCTCCTAAAACTACAAAAGAATTTATACAAGGGTATGAAATGAGTTCAAAAGATGCGGAAGAAGACCTTAAAAACCTTAACCCTAAAATATAAATCTACCTTGACGCATCGCTTTTCTCTTAATTCG
>USHE01000124.1 GCA_900554385.1 uncultured bacterium
TGAAAGCTTGTCATATCAATGTTTTTCATACAATCTCTCCTTTGATAAATTTTTACCAATTTATTTTAACATATTTACTAAAAAAGAGAAATGTTTAATAACATTCCTCTTTTTATATTAATCAGATTTTGAATTAATCAAAAGTGTATCCGATAATAGCAGCTTCTCTTGCGCGTTTAATTGATCTTGCAATCATTCTCTGGTGTTCTGCGCAGTTACCTGTAATACGGCGAGGAATAATTTTTCCTGCTTCTGTAAGGTATCTTTTCAATTTTGCTGCATCTTTGTAATCAATTGAAGTTACTTTGTCTGCACAAAGACTGCAATTTTTACGTTTTTTCTTATCTGATGCGTCTTGTCTTGCCATTTTAGTATGTTACCTTTCTATTGTGCCGGAATTCCGGCTCGACCTGTTTTTTTTCTTTCTACTATTTTATATTTGTTGTTTTGTGCGAAATAATCTGTCGCACCACGTAAAATTCGCTAGAACGGAATTTCGTCCTCTCCGATTAATTCATTAGAAAAGTCATCGGATTCAAATTTTACAATTTCTTCTGTTCCGAATTTACCGGAGGAAGAACTGCTTGATGAACTGCCTGAAATTGAGCTTTCACCCATTTTTTCGATAGTGTTTGCGTCAATTTCATAAATTCTTTTTTCACTGCCGTCATCCATTTTTACGGTTGCGGTTTGGAGTCTGCCTTCAACAAGAACATTATCTCCTTTATCAAGTGTTGAAACAACTTCTTCGAGAGAGGTTCTTTTAGACATAACTCTAACAAGCATTTCATCTCTGTCTGCAATGTTCAATATAAACGCTGTTACAGCAACATTGTTTTGTGTAAAACGTTTTTCAGGAGTTCTGTATATTGTACCTGTAACTACTGCTTTTGCTAATGACATACATTTTCCTTTCGTTTATCGTGAGTTCCTGATTTTTAATCAGGAAAAGCCGGCTTATGCAGCCATGAACATTGTTCTGATGATGTTGTCGCTTAATCTTAATTGTCTTTTGAATTCAGCAACTTTTTCTGCCGGAAGTGACAAAACTGAAGAAACTAAAAATCCATCTCTAAAGTTTTGGATGTCATAAGCTAATTTTTTTCTTCCGATTTTGTCTGTAGATTCAACTTTTCCTTCTAAACCTGCAACTGTGTCGTTAAGTTTAGCGATTAATTTATCTACTTCTTCTGCATCTAAATTTGGTTTAAATACAGTTAAAAGTTCATAAGTTTTCATTTAATTTTCTCCTTTTTCTAGTGTATATTCAGATAATATCATGAAAATGTTAATTTTTACAACATGTAATCTGCTGTGAACGAGTAATTTGCAGGTCCGATTAAGAAAATATTTTCTGTCGGATTTGACGCATTTCCTTGCCATTCAACGAATACAGACCCTCCAAGAAGATTAACTTTAACTTTTTGTTCTGTTAAGTTATTTAAAACACATGCCACGACTGATGCACAGGCACCTGTCCCGCAAGCTAAAGTTATGCCGCAGCCTCGTTCAAAAACCCGCATATCTATTTCTGTACGAGATAGAATTTTGACAAATTCTGTATTTGTTTTTTCAGGGAAGAATTTGTGTTTTTCTATTTCCGGTCCGTATTTTAATGCCATTTCCATAGGGTCATCATCCCCTATAATTACACAATGCGGATTTCCCATTGAAACAGGAGTGATGTCAAATTCTCTGTCAAGTGCATTCAATTTGCGTTCGCCGTTGAATGGAATTTTTGCATCTTCAAGAATTGGTGTACCCATATTTACTTTTACATTTCCATCTTCCAGAAGTTGTGGTTTTATGACGCCTGCACCTGTCATAACTGAAAATTCTTTTTTATCAACAAGTCCTTTGTCAAAAACGTATTTTGCAAAACATCTCATACCGTTTCCGCACATTTGCGCTATAGAACCGTCAGAATTATAAAAATACCATCCGATATCGGTTTGGTCAGTGTTTGTGTCCGGAATAATCATTCCGTCTGCTCCAACTCCGAAGTTTCTGTTACAAACTTTTTTGGCTAATTCATCCATAGGCATTTGTGTTTTTTCGTATTCTTCGTAATCTATAATTACAAAATCATTTCCGCAGCCTTGCATTTTAGTTATTTTAATTGTCGTCATAATTCACCTCTGTAAATGATTATAGCATAAATGGCAAAAAAATTTTTTCACGATTTTTTAAAAATTTGCAAAAAAAAGGAGATAATAATGCAAGTACAAAGAGTAAACACCAATCAGCCGAAATTTCAGGCATTAAAGACTACTAATGTAACCAAAAAAGTTAGAAACGATATTAGAAATATAAACATATATTCTCTGGATTGCAGGGATAGAGAATTTGTGGACAGAATGTATAATGCCGCAAAGAGCCAGTCTTTTCCGGAGGACAGCAGGCTTCTGGGCGGAAATACCGTTAGGGAAGTTTATAACAGTGCTTTGAAAAAAGCAAGAAATTTATCACAGTGGGCTTATGACAGAGTTTTCCTTGCAGTAGAGGACGGAAATAAGATAACAGGTATTATGGAAGTTCTCGGCAAGGGCGACCAGCGTGTGAAAGGGCTTGCGGTTTGGAATAATGACAATCTTACCAGAAAAGCACTTATGCTCACAGCTATGAAAGATACTGAAAGACTTTCTGATTTTGCATTAATTCTTCCGAGTGAAAAATCTGCAAAAAGCGTTAACAACTATTACCGTAAAATGAAGTTTTATACTCCGAAAGATGATAAACAGCTTATGATTGAGTGCGAAAAACTCAAATCTGCTATTCAAGCCAATGAAAAATTAATGGACGCTAAAATTACTCATAATTGGAGTACAAAAAGCGTTGATTTGGCGAAAGTTCTGAAACTTGACGAATAGTTATACAATATTGCAGAGGTTTTCGACTTCTTCTATGTCATCTTCAAGCAGACTTTTCTGGAAAAGTTCGCATTCTTCGGCCATATTTAAGATTTCTTCGTATTTTGGGTTATGGAGAACCTTTGCTATGTCGTCAATACCTTTGAAATCTACGATGTAATACGCAGGTGCTTTCTCTTTTATACTTATAAAACTACACTCCTCAAAAAGTTCCAAAATTCTTTCAACAAGCTGTATTGATTTACCCAGATGGCTTGCACAGCGGCGAAGTTCGACTTTACCGTTGTTATTGTTATGTGCGAACTTCAACATGCCTGTAATTGTTTTTAAAAACTCTTTGTCGTCGAAATATTTTATATCGTAATTCATAAGGTGAATACTTTGCGGAGATGTTTCACGGAGAATATTTTCAAAGGTTTTTTTATCAGCAGGGTAGTCGAAGAACATTACGGAGCTGCAAGGGGATGGATTTTCGCGTGTGAATATTTTTTCTGTAATGCTGTTGAAAGGTTTGAGTATTTCAAGGATTTGCTTGTTTTCAGCAAATACCATAATATTTTGTTTCGCGTTTTTGATGTAGTCGTTTACCTGCTGTAAAATATCGGTTTTTTTGCGGTGGTCGTAAATTTTTAGTTTATGCGCAGATTCATGTTCTTCTTCTTTAAGATATTCTGAGTGAATATCTTCTACGACAAGCTGTACGGAGGTATTTCCGTTATATTCATTAACCTGCGGATGAAAAGCCACATCAAGCGGATCGCCGTTTACGAGTGAAATATCGCCCTGCTGCCAGCGAACGCAGGTTAATTCGTTTGCGCCCTGTTGAACTGTTAATCTCAGGTGATTTTTGTTTTCTCCCATTAGACGTTTTTGTTTTAGTTTAAGATTTTTTATTGCAAAAACAGGATTTGGATTGCTTGCTCCAAACGGTTCCATTTTGGAGATTTCTTCAACTAAATCAACGGTGATATCATCAGGGGTGAGTTCCAAATCTATTTTTAAGAATGGTTTTAAATCTTTGCCTGTTGTCATTTCTTTTACTGCGCGCAAAAGCTGTTCTTTTACCTGTTTGAACGGATATTTTTCAGGAGAAAACGCAAGTCCTGCCGCAAGTGAATGACCTCCAAAACCGTCTAAAAGTTCGCTTATAGAAGAAATTGATTCGTAAAGGTGTACCCCTTCAATACTTCTTGCCGAGCATTTAATTTGTTTTGTTTCTTCTGAATAAGTCATCAAAAAAGTAGGTTTGTAGTATTTTTCAACTAATTTTGACGCAACAATACCGATAATTCCAACATGCCATTTTGAATTAAAAAGAATAATTGCAGGGTTGCGGTTTCCTTCTTTTTGTACCATGTCATCGGCTTCGGCAAAAGTTTCCTGACATAGGTTCTGGCGGATTTTGTTGAATTCTTCGAGATTAGAAATTGCCATTTCGATTTCCTGCGGATTATCTGAAATAAGGACTTTGATTGCTTCTTCAACAGTATCAAGACGTCCTGAGGCGTTAATTCTAGGTGCAACTCCGAATGCGATTGTTTCCGCACTTACTCCGTTTTCAACCGTATAGCCTGCCCGTTCGATAAGTCTTTTCAGTCCGTAATGTTTGCCTTTGGAGATTAAATCCAAACCTTTTGTGACAAGATATCTGTTTTCATGTACGAGCGGCACAACATCAGCAACCGTTCCGACTGCTACGTATGGCAAGATTGAGGAGATAAAATCAGTTTTGCCGTAATGCTGTAAAAGACCCGTTGCGACTTTAAATGCAACTCCTACACCGGCTAAGGAGGTTAGAGAATCAATATCTTTTGCCGACAAGTTTTCATTAAGAGCATTTTTAGCTTTCGGATTAATTATTGCGTAAGCGTTGGGAAGTTCTTCCGGTGCTTCGTGGTGGTCTGTTATAATTACGTCTATTTTAAAACTTTTTATAAAATTAACCGCTTCAACGTCTGAAATCCCGCAGTCCACTGATATTATAACTTTGGGCTTAAGAGCGGTCATAAGTTTTACAAGAGCCTTTGTGTCAAAGCCGTGTCCCTCTTTTTCTCTGTCAGGGATAAAGTAATTTACGTTAGCGCCGAGGTGTGAAAAAGTTCTGTACAACAGTGATGTTGAAGTTACGCCGTCAGCATCAAAATCGCCGTAGATAACAATTTTTTCCTGATTATCTATCGCACGAGAAAGCCTTTCTACAGTTTTTTCCATATCCGTAAAAACATCAGGCTGATATGGTGTAAATTCAAGCGGGT
>USHE01000125.1 GCA_900554385.1 uncultured bacterium
AATCGTACCATTATTGCCTCCACCATTTGAAACATATTCCAATTTTTTGACAGTTGATGCTTCAGTCAAAGTCAAGGTGATATTGTTGTTCGAATTCATGATAACTTCGCCGCCCTGTTTAACCGGCTGATTATCACCTTCCCATGCTGAATGCCAGTAGTCGTCTGGGTTTCCATTTAATACAGCATTCATTGTATTTGTTCCATTAGCACAATCTGCTGAAGCTGTCAGACCCTCTGTAAGTTTTGTATAATTATAATACTTTGTTTCTGCTTCTTCTGAAGCTGCAAGAGCACTCAATGCTCCAAGTCCGGATACCGGTGCACTTGTCACAACCATAGTACCTACCAGTAATCCTGCTAAAACCTGTTTGAATTTCATACGTTTTTACCTTTTCCTTTCATAAATATTTATGGCAGACATCTGTATCGCTGTCTGCTTCTCCCTGTGGTAACTGCTGTTACTGCACTGTGAAACATCTCATGCTGTTCCACTCTTATTTTATTCCAAGACTTCTTCGCCTCAAAACTAGGTATAGTATACTATACTTTTTATTCTATTTCAAGTCTTTTTGTAACTTATCACCAGTTTTATCACCAATATTGCGTTTCTGTTTTATTATTTGTGCTGCTTTCGGGTGCTTTTCAATTGCAATAGATTTTGAAAATCCTCTTGAGACAGCTTCCAGTCCCATAATGCCTGAACCTGCAAACATATCAAGAAAGCTTGCACCTTCAAAATTTATCATGGATTGCAATGTGTTGAATACACTCATCCTAACTTTTGACAACGTCGGACGTGTTATTTTTTCGTCCGGCGGTGTAATCTTTTGTCCTTTAAATTTACCCGCTGTGATATTCATATTAACTATTTTACAATGAACATAATTTAGTGTATAATCTTGATTGCAATACATTCTGCAAATGCTTTTAAGAGGAGTAATCTTTATGCCGGAAAATAAAACAGAAGTTATAGTCGTTGGTGCAGGCCCTGCAGGGATTTCCTGTGCAATCACAATTGCAAGGGCTGGTCGGAAAGTTGTGCTTATTGAACGAGGCAGGTTTTCGGGCAGTAAAAATGTTTTTGGCGGCGCAATTTATGCCCAGCCGACACGTGAAATTTTTCCGGATTTTGAAAGAACTGCTCCTCTGGAAAGAAAAAATGTTGAACATAAATACGCTATTCTTGGCGAAAATGACGGAACAGTAATTTCTTATCAGAATAAACACGAGTTGCCTGTAAGTTATACGGTTATGCGCGGCAAGTTTGACCGCTGGATGGCTGATGAAGCCAGAAAAGAAGGGGTTGTTCTTGTTGAAGAAACCGTTGTCAGAGAATTAATCGTAGAAAATGAAGCGGTTGTTGGCGTTAAGACCGAGCTTGAAGATTATTATGCGGATATTGTGGTTTTGGCAGACGGTGTAAATTCCCTTCTGGCAAAGCAAATAGGACTTCGTGAGGATATTGAACCTAAAGATGTTGCCGTGAGTGTTAAAGAAGTTTTTAAACTTCCAAAAGAAAAAATTAATGACAGATTTCATGTAAATGATGATGAGGGCTGTATATATGAGATTTTTGGCGGGTCAATGCTGGGTATGCTCGGGCTTGGATTTGTTTATACGAATAAAGAATCTGTGAGTATAGGGCTTGGGGTTACTCTTGATGAATTCGAGGAGCATAAAACAAAACCTTATGAACTTTTAGATAAACTTAAACAACATCCAGTGATTGCACCTTTGATAAAAGACGGAGAACTTTTGGAGTATTCTGCTCATTTAATTCCGGAAGGCGGATTTAAAAAACTTCCTGTGCTTGCGGGGGCTGGTGTTATGGTTGTTGGAGATGCCGCAATGCTTGTGAATAACCTGCATTGGGAGGGAACTAATCTCGCTATGATTAGCGGAAAACTCGCCGGTGAAACTGCTGTTGTCGCACTGTCAAAACATAATTTCAGCGAACATTCTCTCAACCGTTATAAGATTGAGTTGGAAAAATCTTTTGTTATGAAAGATTTAAAAACTTACAGAAATTTGATGGATGAAATTCATTCCCGTAAAGAGTCTTTCCTTAAATATTATCTTAACAAAATTAATGCGTTCTTTGAGATGTTTACTTCTGTTAATGGAGTTCCAAAACGTACACTTTATTGGAATTTTATAAAATCTTTCTTTAAAGACAGAAGTTTGAAAGAACTGTTTAAGGACTTTTTTAGTGTTATTAAATTATTGTGGAGTATTCTTGTAAAATGAGTTTAGAAGATAAATTATCAAAAGTTAAATACGAACCTGATACACAATCTCACTTGAAACCGGATTTTGAAAAATGTAAAACCTGCAAAAAACGAGTTTGTACTTACGTTTGTCCTGCCAATGTTTATGAATGGCTTGAAGAAGAACAAAAGCTTCTCGTAAAGTATGAAAATTGCCTTGAATGCGGGGCTTGCAGAATTGCGTGTTCCAAAAAATGTCTTGAATGGGAATATCCGAAAGGCACAAAAGGTGTGACATTCAAACAAGGATAATGAAGATTTAAAAAATAATAATATAAATGGATTATATGAACAGTAAAGGAGAAAGTTATGAAAGAAGAATACAGCAACAGACAACGCCGCTGGTACGACAAAGATCCGGTATTATCGCAGGCTATTGCGACTTTAGAACAAAGCGATGATGAAACTCAAATTAGAATTGCGTTGAATTTGATTAAAATTATTATTGAACACAATATTGAAGATGAAAAATTTGAAGCTGTCGAGGATATTATTAATGCAGTAGGCTCAGGATTAGACGAAAATCGTAAAGGCCGCTGGTATGATATTGATTCAACAGTAAGAACTGCTATGAATATGCTTCAAAATTGTCCGGAAGCAACCCAGCGTATTATCGCAAAAGAAATGGCAAAAATGGTTGTGGATAAAATTAAAACAAACAACGACGATGAAGAATAATTGAATTATTTCAAGATATCGTTTACAATTCGGTAAATCAATTTAAGTTGATCTTCAGACGCTTTTTTAAGGAGTTCTTCTAACTCTGACAAAAGAGCGTCTGATTCTTTTTGGTGCTTAAAATTAAAAAGCTCATCAATCGGAATTTTGAATGTTGCGGCAAGTCTTTCCAAATTGTCTATAGTCGTAAAACAGCCGCCCTTTTCTATTCTGCATATTTGCTGCTGTTCCACTCCGATTATTTCTGCAAGTTTTTCCTGTGTTATTTTGTTTTTTGTCCGTAACTCTTTCAGTCGTTTGCCGAAAAGTTTTAATGTGTTTTTTTCTATTGACATCATTTTTAAATTGTAAATTTATCAGACAAAAAATGTTATATCCTAATGTTTGTATTAATTGACAAAATACAAATTTACTGGTAATATTTATTTGTTTAATGAATATTTTTAAGGTGAAATTAAACATTAAAATTGTATTTGAGCATGGAGGTATAGATGAAAATATTTGACTGTTTTAGGAGGAAGCCGTTTTATAAGGTTACGTCTTTAGAATCATTATTTGATAAAGCTGTAATGAGGTCGGAAATTGCCAGAGATAATTTTAGTGAGTTTGAGGAAAAAGATTTATTTTATTACTTATTTGAAAATGTGTTTTATGATAAGGAAATTATTACGAAAATTCAAAAGGAATATCTTCAATTTGTACCTAAAAATTCTACAAAAAGCTTTCTGGATGTCGGCTGCGGGCGTGGTGAATTTTTGACGATACTGAGAGATAACGGAATTAAGGCTAAGGGCATAGAGATAAATTCTGTTGAATATAAGTTATTAAAAAAGAAGGGGTTTGATGTTGAATTTACAGACGCTTTAACCTTTTTAAAGCATACGGAGGAAATGTTTTCAGGTATATCTGCAATTGAGGTTGTTGAACATTTGACATTTGACTATTTGTATGAATTTATTCATCAAGCTTATGAACATGTTGAAAATAGCGGTGTTATAATATTAGAAACTTTAAATTGTATGAATATAAGTAATTTAAAGAATTTTTATACTGATTTAACGCATCAAAAGCCAATCACGCTGGAAACTTTACAATTTCTGTGCGAACATGCAGGTTTCAAAAATTTACGTGTATGTCGTTCACTCCCTCACAAGCATGGATATATCAATTATGCTTTGATTGGGGAAAAATAATATTTGATATTATTAGTATCTAATGTGTGATGATTATTCCGTCCAGCAAGGTTTGGGCGGATTTTTTTACATCTGGATTGTCCTGAATATTGTGTAGTATCTGTAATTCCCCCAATACACAACCAGTGAAATAAAGTGGTTATCCAAATCTGTTAATTCAAGATAAGTTTGGGGTGCAGGTTTTCGTTTAGCACTCGGAACAAATTTTCCTATAAAATCAAGCATGCCAAGGTGCATTTTCTGTGTCGGAGAAAGTTTAGGCTTAGGTAAATTTTCATCATAGAAAAATTCAGGTACTATTTCCCTATCGTAGATAGGTACAATGTATTTAATCTTGCCGTTTTCTTTAAACAGCATATACCAGTTTCCCTTATGTTCTCTCGGTGTCAGCAGATAATATCCCGGTTCAATGGCAATAGTTTTAAAATATATTGGAGCTAAAAGCCTTAAAAGAGGGTACGGTGACCATGTCGAAGTCTGCGTATCATAATATTCTCCGGGGTCAACATCATGGACATACTTGTGCGAAGGTACTTCCAAATCACGATAAACTTGTTCGTAATCCACATCTTTCGCGTATACAGAACAACAGATAAAAGATAACACCAGTATAATTAATAACTTTTTCATACTCTAATTTTAATGTTTTTTATCTAAAAATCAATCGTTTAAATTACCGAAGTCCAAAAATTATTAGCGAAATTTTAAAGTGGGGTTTCAAAATGTGAGCCGCGTACTGTAGCGGACGGACACAAGAAAGGATTATGTTTTTTGCATGTAACGAAATGTAAAGATGAATTTAAAATAGGCTAAAAACATATAAAAAGCCAACAAAGTTTGGGTTAGTAAAGATTAGGTGGAGGTTGTGTAATATTTTTAAAAAATTATGAAGATTTTCAATTGA
>USHE01000126.1 GCA_900554385.1 uncultured bacterium
AAAAATAATTGTAATAACACTACAAATAAGCTAAATCACAACAAGAGCGCAGGCTAAAGATATCGGCAACAAGATTAACGAAAAAGAATATCCCGCCTCAGAAGCAGTACTTCCGAAACAGCCATCTAAAAAAACAGAAAGTTTGGTTATAGAGGGTTCTGTTGAGAAAAATATTGACATGAATCTTGAACGCTGTATTGAACTTGCACTGGGGAATAACCCGCAGATTAACGCAGCATTCCACGATATTCTCGCATCTGATGCAAGAATAAAACAAGTTTGGTCAAATTATTTTCCTCAATTAAGCTGGCAGACCGGTTATACAAAGATTAAACAACTGCAATTGTCTGATGCTTTGGGAAGAAATTTAAAATTTAATTACTACGTTCTCGGACAAATTACGCTCCAGCAAATGCTCTACGATTTTGGCGTAACCCAAAATCAGGCGACCATAAAACGCTTAGATTATGAGGGCTACAAAACAACTCTTACAGGAATTATTAACGATGTAATTTACCAAACAAAAGATGCCTACTTTAATTTGCAATACGCAATCGAAAACCGCAGAGTTGCAGAAGATACAGTAGAAAAGTTTACAATGTTCTATGATCAGGCAAAAGCATTCTACGAAATAGGAATGAATCCAAAAGTAGATGTAACAATATCAGAAGCAAATCTCAGCAATGCAAAATTACAGCTTATCAAAGCCGACAATACTGTAAAATTAGCAGTTGCAAAACTAAACAATATAATGGGAGTGCCATTTATAGATGAATACAATGTTCAAGACAGGCTTTCATATACACCTGTAGAACTAACATTAAATAAGGCGGTCGAAATTGCAAGGGAAGCACGTCCTGAACTCAAACTGGCAGAAATAAAAGTTGAAGGTGCAAAACAAACCCTAAAACTCGTCAAAAAATCGTACTTTCCAACCCTATCGATTGAAGGTCAATATCAAATCGGGGGTAAACACTGGACATCAAATTACGGTTACAACATCGGCGGATACCTTAATTTTCCGACAGTAAACGGTATGTTAATCAGAAACGAAATAAAAGAAGCCAGATATCTTTACGATAAAGAAATAGCCAATGCACAAAACACCCAAAACTCAATTTATCTGGAAATTCAAAACGCATTCCTGACACTGGAAGAAAAGAAAAACCAAATTCCTGTAGCAATGATTCACGTCAAACAGGCAAAAGAAAACTACGAGCTTTCATACGGACGTTACAAAGTAGGAGAAGCAAGCCCGACAGAGTTAAAAGATGCTCAAATTCTCTATCAGCAAGCACAGCTAAACTACTACGCAACCCTTTATCAATATAATTCTTCAAAAGCCTCTCTGGAAAAAGCAATCGGTAAAAACCTTGTACCTGAAGAAGATATAGTAACGCTCGAAAAATAGGCTTAATATAACTTTACAAACAAAACTCCAAAAAGGCAATTTTTCTCAGATTATATTCTTTATATATATGTAAGATATAAGAGAGAAGAAAGAGAGCAATAAAATGTTACCAATGGCAGGCAATACACAAAACGAAACAAGCGGAAACGGACAATTCGGAGCATTGACCCGCAAAAGAAAAGGCAACAAAAGAAATACCGAAGGTTTCAGCATAGAAGATTACTGCTACCTTGATAAAAGAGATAGAAGAATGCGTTTTAATAATTCAAGAGATCCAATTTATTACGTATTTGACTGTGTAGAAAACAGACCACTTACAACATTGGCAAAAGAATTTGTAAAAGATTCATTCAAAGATATCGTAAATTTTGTATCAACAGTCGTTGCAAATTAATAGGAAAAAGCGAAAAAGAGAAAAGAATTATAAAAGGAAAAAAGGAAAATGAATTTTTAACAAGACAGGATGGCAAAAGCCATCCTTTTTAATACATATAAGCTTTATGCAACATTTCTTAACAAACATCAAGAAAAAGTCAATTTTTTATCTAATATTTACTTTATATATACATAAGGAATAACAAGAGGGATTGGTATATGGTTGACTCAATTAACTCAAAAATTTTAACAAATGCAGAGTTTGAAAAAGACAATGGATTAAAAGCAAAATATGGTTCTTACGACCAATACATAGCATCACAATTGAAAACAACATCAATTCACAATTTTGATGTATCAAAACTCAAGTCATCTTCAAATCCTGCAGATGAATTACGGGCATTTTTTAATAAACGCCACGCTGCATTCAATGCAAAATCAGAAGAATTAATTGCCAATTATCAAGCATTAGCCCCGATGGCAAGCAAAGCAAAGGCTGAATATACGGCATACATGACAAAACTTCAAGGTCAAAACGGAGATCCTTCCCTCACGCAAGAAACGAAGTTGAATAAACTAAAAAATGCGTCCTCAGAAGCAGAATTTGCCTACGATGCAGCATTGAAAACGGCTCTTTATCACACACACAGCGCAACTCAATTTTTAGCATAAATTTCAAACCCTTTACATCCTGAATTTGTAAAGGGTTTTTTACAACATGGTTGATTTTTTTTATTGATATATTATTATGAGCAATGTAGAGTGCTTACGCCAATAATCACTCACAATATAAAGGAAAAAAATATGTCAATTAACTTGAAAAACAAACAAGACATCATTAAAGAATATGGTGCTAATGAAAAAGATACCGGTTCTGCTGAAGTTCAAATCGCTATGTTGAGCAAGAAAATTTCTGAATTAACAGAACACTTAAAATCTAATCAAAAAGATTTCGCAACAAAAAGAGGTCTTTTGATGATGGTTGGTAGAAGAAAAAGATTACTTTCTTACTTGAAATCAAAAAATCTTGATGGATACAGAGAATTAATCAAAAAACTTGGTATCAGAGGTTAATTTTACAAATTCAAAAAAAATTCTTCGCCATACGTCGTATCAGACGGGAGCGGAGAATTTTTTTATTACATTGAAGAATGGGAGTTGAATGAAAACATTAAAATCAATGCGACTGCATATAGGACTTTTCGGAAAAACAAATGTTGGGAAATCATCTTTTTTAAATAAAATTGCAGACCAGAATATTTCAATAGTATCAAATATAGCAGGCACAACAACTGATGTTGTTGAAAAATCAATGGAACTTCTGCCTGTCGGACCTGTTACATTTTTAGACACTGCAGGAATTGACGATAAGACAGAACTTGCACAAGAACGCATTGAAAAAACAAAAAAAATCATCAACCGTACGGATATTGCCGTCATAATATGCGATTACAACGGGATTGACAACTATGAAAGAGATTTGATACAGACTTTTGAGGGATTAAAAATTCCTTATTTGATTGTGATTAACAAGCACGATGAACAAAAAATTTCACTTGAAAAATATAATGAGATTTTGGAATTAGTTAAATCGGAGGACAGAGTTTTACAAACATCTGCCACCAACGATAATGAAATAGTTTTCAAATTCAAAGAAAAACTCGTAAAACTTCTGCCTGAAGATTTTGTAAATTCTCCCAAAATTGCAGGCGATTTAATTCCACCCCAAAGCACAGTTATTCTTGTTATTCCGATAGACAAAGAAGCTCCGAAGGGCAGACTCATTTTGCCGCAAGTTCAAACAATCCGGGATCTTCTCGACAGCAACTGTTTAACTTACGTAGTCAAAGAAAATGAATTACAACAGGCTATTGATAATCTAAAAGAGCCTCCTGCATTAGTAATAACAGATTCACAAGCATTTCAAAATGTTTCTGAAATTGTTCCGGAGAATATTCCACTAACCTCATTTTCCATTTTATTTGCACGATTAAAAGGGGATTTACAGGCGTTTAAAAAAGGGGCAGAGGCAATTGAAAACTTAAAAGACGGAGATAAGATATTAATACTTGAAAGCTGTACCCACCACGCAATAGAAGATGATATTGGCAGAGTAAAAATCCCGAACCTTCTGAAAAAAAGAACAGGTAAAGACCTTATTATAGAACATTATGCAGGACACGATTTCCCTGAAATAAAGGACTATAAACTTATAATTCATTGCGGAGCCTGCATGACAAATCGTAGAGAAGTTCTATCCCGAATTTTAAAAGCGAACGACTCTGGGATACCGATTACAAATTACGGTATCACAATTTCGTACTGTCTGGGCATTCTTCCACGCGCAATCAAAATATTTAATTAATATTTTAGCTTACTGCAAATTGCCTCACTGCCAGTCTTGCACTTAAGATAATCTCTATTTTCATGCAAAAGAACATAAGCCGTACAGCCATATCCTGTTCCACCATCACCGGACTTATCAGGTCTGCATGTATGAAATCCCCAATAACCGGACATACCAACAGGATAAACCCTATTCTTTGCCAGAATAAAATAAAACATATCTTCACCCAGTCGATTTGGGAGTTTATCTATTCCGTTAATATCCGCAAGCAGCCAAATACATTCTTTTCTATTATTAAATAAAACATTAGCTTCGCAAGCAGCATTTTCAGCAGAAGTAGAATATAAATCTACAAATGAAAACTCAGAACCATCTAAAAGTCTGAACCTTGTTTGCGCATGAGATGAAACTGATACAGGACTTTTAACACTAAGAAATTTTAGATTATAATGAGAATTTTCTTTGCGTTCGGCAATATTAACATACCGCTCAAGGATATTTGCAAACGCTTCAGGAGTTTTTGCGGGAGTTTTTGACCACGTATCAGGGGATCCGTTTTCCACAATAGCTGTGCGATAGGCATTATCTATTGTCGAATACATTTTCTTTAATCTTACAACAGCCTCTTTGTCATTCTTTTTCTGAATTATTGAAGGCAGAGTCATGGCGGCAACTACGCCTATTATGCCTAGAGTTATAAGAACCTCCGCAAGTGTAAATCCAAAAGATCCTGAAACTAATTCAGGATAACTATTTTCGGGGTCATTGTCCCCTGTAACCCCTTGTCCTGAGAGGAAACTAGGCGCGGGCGGGCGGGGGGGGGGGGTGGGGGGGGGGGGGGGGGGGGGGGGGGGGGGGGGGGAGGGGGGGGGGGAGGGGGGGGAGGGGGGGGGGGGG
>USHE01000127.1 GCA_900554385.1 uncultured bacterium
TTGGTTCATTTCTTTCTCTTTTACCCGCAATAAAAGAGAAAGAAATGAACATATTCCAATAACATATATTATGTTAACAATTTGATTATTATTGACATTCTCATTATAATTTTGTTATGGATTTAATCGATACGAGCAACATAGACAATTTAAAAAATCGAGTCAAAGAAAAATTAAACGAAACTCAGCTTTTTAAGTTTAAAGGTACTGTATCAAAGCTTCTCGGGCTTACAGTTGAAGTTAAACTTCCTGGCTTGAAAATCGGGGATTTGTGCTTTATCGAAACTTACGACGGAAAACAAAAACCCGCTGAAGTTCAGGCTTTTAAAGGCGAAGCCGCTCAACTTCTTCTTCTTTATGATGGTGAAGGTATAGGACAGGGAAGTTTGGTTACATCTACGGGCAAACCGATTATTATCCCCGTAGGAGATTTTCTTCTCGGCAGACTCATAAATCCAATGGGCGACCCTATTGACGGAAAACCTATGGACACAACAGGCGCAAAATGGCGACCTATAGAAGGACCTCCGCCAGGACCTTTTGAAAGACCTATTATTACTGAAATGTTCTCGACAGGAGTTAGAGCAATTGACAGTTGTATGACAATGGGCTGCGGTCAGCGTTTAGGCTTGTTTGCAGGTTCAGGAGTTGGTAAAAGTACGCTCCTCGGTATGATTGCAAGAAACTCTGATGCGGATGTTAACGTTGTGGCTCTAATCGGAGAACGCGGACGTGAAGTAAAAGAATTCGTGGAAGACGCTCTTGGAGAAAAAGGTATGGCAAAATCTGTACTCGTATGTTCTACAGGCGACCAGCCGCCTTTGATTCGTCAAAAAGCACTTCTCACTGCAACTGCGGTGTGTGAATATTTCAGAGATCAGGGTAAAAAAGTTTTCTTAATGACCGATACTGTTACACGTTGCGCTATGGCAGGTCGTGAAGTGGGCTTGTCACTAGGTGAACCGCCAACTATGAAAGGATATCCGCCTTCCATATTTTCATGGCTTCAAAAAGTTCTTGAACGTGCGGGAAACAGCCCCAAAGGTTCTATCACGGCACTTTATACAGTATTAATGGAAGGGGACGATATTTCTGACCCTATTGTAGATATTGTGCGTGGTATTGTTGACGGACACATTTTCTTATCAAGAAAAGTTGCCGAAATGAACCACTACCCTGCGATTGATGTTTTAGGAAGTATTTCAAGGCTTATGTCCGCAATTGCAACGCCTGAACATAAGAGTGCCGCAGGTAAAATGCGTGCGCTTATGGCATTATACAGAGAAAATAAAGACTTAATCGATGTTGGGATGTATCAGCCAGGGACAAACCCTCGCCTAGACACCGCAATAGAAATGATGCCGCAGATTAATGCATTTTTACAACAACGCACAACGGACATCGTAAGTATGGACACAACAATTAACACGCTTGTTGAAATGATGCAAAATGTTGAGATTTAAAGCTTATACCTTACTACTGAATTTGAGCCTTGCGCAGAGATAAACAACAAATCTCCGTCAATATGCAAGCAATAAGGTTTTTGAACATTTGCAATCAGTACAGAAATTGACCCGTTTGAAGATATTTTTAATACGTTATTGGCATTATAATTTGCAACATAAATATTCCCTGCCGAGTCAATTTCAAGTCCAATAGGTCCATTAATACGTGAATCTTTTACAAAAAGTCTTCTGTTACCATCAGGAGAAATCTTTACTATTGCATTATCAGAAAACCCTGCCACATAAAGGTTTCCGTTTTTATCAGTAACCATACCGGTCGGACTGCCAAGATTTTCATATATTCAGTTTGTCTGCGAAATTTTTTGCTGTTCCTGCTGGATGGCTTTCTGTTCTGCCTTTATTGTCTGCATATCTGTTTGCATAGATGAAGCCAGCTGTTGAGCCTTTGAATTTACAATACTTGTCTGCGGAATAAGAGAAAGATAGGATTTCGCCTGATCTTGAAGCCCTAATTTTTTACTCAAGGCTGCTGCTTTATACACCGCCTCGTAATCTGTCGGCTTACGCAAGATAATTTGTTTAAAAACAGCAAGAGCGGCATCGTCTTGTTTTATAAATTCCAAAATAGAACCCAGATTATAGTAAGCGTCTATATAGTCAGGTTCAATTTCGACTGCCTGTTTAAATGCAGTGATAGCTTCCTCATAACGTCCGACGCGATACATGTCAACGCCCTTGTTATATTGAAGCCTTGCCTGTGCGGAAATTTCAGCCGCAAATGTTATATTCACGGCTGAAATCGCAATTATTAAAGATAACAATATTTTTTTACTTAATTTCATCTAATTCCTTTATCAATTTTGCATTCTTTTCTGCAAATTCATGACCTCTTGCAATAATTGCAAGTTTCAAGATATTTGCAAGACTAATTGTTTCCATTGATTTGAAATTATCAGGAAGTCTTAAACTCCAGTTAGCATCTCCCGAAGTTCCTGGTTTATTATACACATCATAGATTTTGAAATAATCAGTGAAGAAAAGTTGGATATTTTCTGCTTTTGAAGCAAAAATTTCAACTAGTTTCGTTTGAGCTAAGAAGTCAGCATTTTTTGTTAATTCAACAATAAGCGCGTCTTTGTTCTCCCAGTCAGGGAAATCCATATCCTCAACAAGATTTTTCACATGTAAATAACCTTCATGAGAATTTATCATAGAATCCGCCCACATTTTAATCGGTTCATTGTCGTGGGTTCCAACCATTGCCCAGGTTTTTTCGTTAATGTTTTTACATCTGTACGGATGTTCAGGCTTTTCAGGGACTACAAATTGTGTTAGTTTCATACCTTGAAGACCGTATTCTTTCATTACAGCAGCTACAGGATTTGTAAGTGTACCAAGATCTTCACAAACAATTGCGTCTTTATTTAGACCTTCTTCTTTTGCTGCGGCAATAACTATTTTTTCAATAAGTCTGCCATATTTTTTAATCTGCGCTTTTGATAACGTTTTAACTCTTTTTTCTTTGTCAGCTTCAAGAGTCATATCCAAATCTTCCATAGAAGGTATTGCATATTTTTTCAATTCAGGATGTTCAGGTGATGAGTATAATCTACCTGCGCCCTGTTCAATTTTAGGTTTTTTGCCGGCTTTATATACCCATGGATCAATCAACCCTACAATATGGTCAATTCTTACACCGCCAGGGTTTTCTTTGAACATTTTTTTGAAAAGATTTTTCATCAGGATACCGCCCTCGTCCAAAGAGCCGTCATCGTGGAAAAGTTTTTCCGGATTCATAACAGGGAATCCCCAAGCCTGACCGTCTTTTGAAAAATAATCCGGCGGACAGCCAAGCATCCAGCCATCCAAAAACAAAGACTGATATGCCCAGGTATCTCTATCTGAGAATGCAACCTGACGGTCTGCAATCATTTTTACATCTTTATGCTTTGCGTAATCCAAAGTTTCTTGAGTTTGTTTTTCTAATACAAATTGTACAAACTTATAGAAATCAATTTCATCTGCATATTTGTTAGAAATTTCTTCGATACGTTTTGCAAACTCCATTTTTTCTTCTATTGATTTTGGATTAAAAAGATTTTTATCGGTTTCAGAATTCCACAAAGGCCAATAGTCATTGCCGTGTTCAATAGACAAAGCTTCATACAAACTGTCTTTATCAAGCCATTCATTGTTTGCACGTTTAAAAACTTCAAACTCTTTCATCATTTTTTTAGATGCAGAATTTTTGAAATTATTCCATGCTTCTAAAAGAGCCTCATCCTGTTTTTTATAAATATAAGAATAAGTGGTTTTATTAACGTCTTTGTTAGGGTTTCCGTTTACGATTTCGTTATAAGTTTGCTCGGATAAAATTTTACCCCATTTTTTGTCTGTAAGCTCTTTCAAATCGATAAACAGAGGATTTCCGGAAAAAATAGTTCCGGTATAAGGGGATGAATCACAAGCCTTTGTCTTGCCTGCTGGTCCAAGCTGGATTGCATTAAAAATACCTGACGCAAAATCAATAACTTCTTTTCCGCCATTTGAATTTACACTGCCGAAACCTGTGTTTTCACCTTCAGCAGCAGGAAAGCTTCCACTGTGCATAATCAATGCCAAATTTTTCTTACCTAAAGCCTTCAAAGCTTTATGAATAGTTTTAGTTGCGTTTTTTTCTAACGTACAAACCATTTAATACCCCTTCCCTCATAATAAATATACTATAACGATTTGATGTTAGCATAAGCAAAAAATTTTGACAATACCGTGAAGATTAGCAATCGGCATTACAGCCCCACAAATCCCCCTAAACACTTATCCCTCCAACTCGTCACCCTGAACTCGTTTCAGGGTCTTATATTAACTGGAAAATGCAGCCTTTACTAACTTATATATTATTTCTTTATTTGCATTATTTTGGACTCTCACAATAGAGGAAATCTCATCATCCAAATTTTCGGGTAAATCTACAGAGAAAAAGTTAAAAAATTCAACAAGAGGAACTCCAAGTACATTCGACATCTTATCCATAACATGAAGCGACGGGAAAAAACGACCCGATTCAATCCCGCTCAATGAAGATGTTTCTATGCCTACCATCTCGGAAAACTGCTCCTGCGTGTATCCAAAACTCTTTCTAATCTCTTTTATTCGTTTGCCAAGTAATTTTTTATTATCCATTTATATATAATATACACACACTAAACGCAAAAATAAGTAATCTGTTCACTTATTTTTATAAAAACTAAGTAATCTTCTCTCAAAACCACTTGACAAACACTTAGTAATAGTTTAAAATAAGTGTACAACAAATACTTTTATATCTGCTCCTAAAAATTTTTGGTGATAGTTTATGGAGTCAAAAGATATTTGTACATAGCTTGGTTAAGAAAAGAAAGGTGAAAATTATGACAAAACGTTTAGGTTTTACATTGGCTGAGGTTTTGATAACCTTGGGTATTATTGGTGTTGTAGCCGCAATGACAATGCCTACATTGATGGACTCAACAAACGGCGCACAATACAAACC
>USHE01000128.1 GCA_900554385.1 uncultured bacterium
TTTATAATGTTGGGCGGTATGGGGGTATTTGCCGAGCCTGATGAGGTTTCTCTCGAGGGTGGTGAACCCGAAAAGATTGAGCTTCCGAAAAGTGATGTTAAGATGAAAACTTCACTAATCCTTAATGATACGGAAGTCATGCAGGAACTTGTCAAAATGCAGAAAGAAAAAGACCTTGAAGATATTGAAAAACTCTGGAAAGGTACTGTAGAAAATAATCAGGTTATTGAGTTTGCGCTGAAAAAGCTCGCCACACCGGAAAGCCAGAGAAGAATTCATTCATCTTTGATGTCGAAAACTTTGTCGGCACTTGTTGCGGGTGCTTCTTTTGCACCGTCAATGATGGGTGCTGATTACATGCTCCAAAGCGGTGCTTTTGCGGCAGGACGTCTTGCTCAAAATCTTATTAATAAAAAAAATCTTCCTACTGAAATCCCGATTACGGATACTGAGTTGATTGAACTCGCAGGATTAATCGAAAATTTGCAGGATAAGATTATTAATGCATATTACAATTACAAAGGTGCTTTGACCCAGCTTAAGGAAACACGTTCTAAATTGTTGCTTTATAATAAAAATTATACAAATGCTCTTGAAAGAGATGATATGCTTGAGATTACAATATCTTCGTCCTTATATGATAATATGGCTCTTGAAGAATTTTATTATTTACAAAATGCCAAGAAATATCATCTTGAGCTTCAACGTCTTGCCGGAAAGAAAGTGGTTGACAGCTTAAATATGTACCAGTATAACTACAATACAACTTTATTTAACGGAGGAGGGAAATAATGAAAAAGTTACTCTGCCTTTCTCTGATTGCATTTTTGACTTGCTCTCAATCTTTTGCCTTAACTCTCGAAGATCTCGAACTACAAGGACCTAAAGCTCCGGCATACCGTGTCGGGCTTACTGATAAGCCTGAAAATCCTTATGTTGAGGCTAAACAGAATATTGAGAAAAAAGAAGTTAAGACAAATATTGAAAATGTTGCTCCGGAAGATATGACTTATGCGGATTTGAGTATTAAAAAAATGTCGCAGGAGATTTCCAGAGAACTCGAGCTTGAAGAAAGTGATATGATGGGGGATTTGTCGCTTTTGTGGCAGGGCGCAGCTTCTAAAAGTGATACGATAAGCTTTGCTCTTTACAAACTTGCTAATCCCGATGAAAATAAACCTGATGAAAAAGCCGTTAAAAAAGTTCTTTTAAATATTGCGAGTATGTCTACTCTTGCAGGTGCTACGATGGGAAACCCTATGCTTGCGGCGGGTTCAATGCTCGGAAGCAGTGTTCTTGGTATCTTTGCGCAGGATACAAAAGCTTTAAACTACAAATACACTAAAGTTACTGATGCTGATATGATTATCCTAATCCGCAAGATAGAAGACTTGCAGCAAAATACGGTTAATCTTTATTATGATTACATGACCGCTAAAAAGATGGTAGATTTGCTCACCAAAGTTACAGAACAACGTAAAAAGAATTATGAAGCCTCGCAAGATTTATCACGGGAAGTTATTTTGATTACCGATGCCTATTACAGAACTTCAATTGATGACTTGAATAAAGCACGTGCAACATTTAATGCTCGCCGTGCCGCACTGGAACAGTTTGTTGGAAATGATGTGTTTACCCAGTTTGAAAAAGCTCTTTACGAAAGAGATAAGAAAAATGATTAAATTTGTTCCTTTTGAAGTGCTTACAGGTAAAGAAAATATGCAAAAAGACAGTGATTTACTTGATTTTGCGATTTCAGAAAAGTTGTCCTATCCGATATTTAGGCTTTATGGCTGGCATCCTGCCTGTATTTCACTCGGACGAAATCAGCAAGACGCTTTTATAGATAAAAAGTTTCTAAAAGATACTAAGATAGATTTGGTCAAAAGGCTTACTGGCGGGCGCGCTCTGCTTCATGATGACGAAATTACTTACAGCTATATCTGCCCTGTTTCTTTCTTAAAACATGGCGAAAATATTACAAAATCGTACATGGAAATCTGTGGATTTTTAATTGAAAAATTTGCTAAATTGGGTATAGAACTTGATTTCGGCGGGTCTAAACCTGTTAATACAAAGTTTGATTACTGTATGTTGATTTCTACAGGCGCTGATTTATGCTACAATGGTAAAAAACTTATAGGTTCTGCTCAATGCCGAAAAGAAGGCTATATTCTCCAACTCGGGTCTATTTTATACGATTATAAAAGAGATTTGCTGGAGAAAATATTTCACGAAAATATTTCTACAGAAAGTATTACCTCAATAAAAGAAATTAACCCGAATTTGTCAAAGCAAGATATAATAAGGGTTTTGAGTGAATTGTAACAATTGTTAAGCATTTTTTGTTTTAAACATGCAATTTTTTTGGGAATAAATTCTTTATATATATACAGGGGATTTAAAAACACCAGGAGTTTAAAATTATGTTTAACGGGGTAACAAATATTCCAAATATGGTTGCGTTTAACTTTCTTAAGCCGTGGTCTTGGACATCGAATTACGGAAACCAAATTCAGTTCAATTACCAGAATATGGAAGTTCCTCCGCAGATAGCATATATGGCACAAAACGCCATGAATCCTATGTTTTGGGCAAATTATAATTTGGCGATTACTTCGCAGCCGATAATGCCTTTCAATCAAACTGACGCAATGACTCAACAATCAATTAATAATGCGTATCAACAAGGTTTTGAACTTGGAGAAAGATTAAAACTTCAAGGTTCTTTTGAATCGGTTAATAAAAATATTGCGACCTTGAAACAGCATGTAGAGTCGCTTCTTGCAAGAGAAAATTTACCTGCTGATAAAAAACAGGAACTTGAAGCTATAAAAAAACAGATAGAATCTATAGAAAAAGAAGTCCAACAGCTTGCAGGAAAAGCTCAAACTCAGAGTGTTGCAGCAACAAAAGAAGATCTTGAAGCTATTTTGGGTCAATTGGTTGAATTGACAAAACAGACAACCGACATTGCAAAAGATTTGCCGGCTGCTCCGACTGATGCAACTGAACCTACAACACCGACAGGTGCAACAGGAGCCACTGAACCTACTTCTGCAACATCCGCTACATCAGCAACCTCTGCTACAGATTCGACAGAACCAACTGAGCCGACTCTTGCAACAGATGATGCTAATAAGAAATATCAGTTAAATCAGGCATGTTTAATGCTTGATAAGGCTATGGACGGTCCTGGTTCGGATTATGACGGGGAACAAGGTATGAAAACCGTTCTGGAAGCATTTGTTCAGCCTGATAATGTTATAGAATTATGGACTCACTGGGATAATACTTACGGTAAGCAATCCCCGTATAATAATGACGAAGACGGATTTATAGAATCCTTAATGGATGAATGTGAATTCGGTCAAAAAGAAGAAATCGCAACAATCCTTATTAATGCTATGGAATTACGTGCATTAGAAAAAGGTATTAATATAGATACAGAACTTGCTGCCGCAAGAAAAGCCGCTAAATCTAACTGGCTTGGCTGGAGTAACAGTGATGATATCCAAAAAACTTTAAAAGCTATATATGAAAAGTTGAAATAAAAAATTTATTTAGAAATTCCTCAATTTTGTAAAAGGTGACGCAGTATAAACTGCGGTAAGTAGTGTAGGTTAAATATGCCTCCTTGTCGTTATAAAGGAGGCTTTTACTTTGTTATAGAGTCTGAAATACGGCACCGGATTAAGAATTTAAATAGCTGTTAAGTTCTCCGGATTTGTATAAAGCCTCTAAATCAGTATATCCGCCGACATATTTATCGTTTATAATAATCTGCGGTACTGTAGATATTGCTCGCCCGAATTTTTCGCCTATATTTCTGCACATATCTTCAAATGAATTGTCAACATCATATTCGTTATATTCAAGTTTAAGCATTTGCAATAATTTCTTTGCCTTAACGCAGAACGGACAAACTTTTGATGTGTAAATTTCAATTTTGTTCATAAAACTCCCTCCTGATTTTTGTGTCAATTATAATACAAAAACTTAAAGAACTTAATCTATTTTGTTGAAAATTAACTTTTTTATGAGATAATTTTGGTGAAGCTAAATGTAAATAGCAGAAGTACACAATTATATAAAAAAGGAAAAACAAAATGGCAAGAAAAACTCCATTAGAAAAAATCAGAAACATTGGTATTGCCGCTCACATCGATGCCGGTAAAACCACTACTACTGAGCGTATCTTGTTCTACACAGGTAAAACACACAAAATCGGTGAAACTCACGACGGTGCTGCTGTAACCGACTTTATGGAACAAGAAAAAGAACGTGGTATTACAATCCAATCAGCTGCAGTAACTGCGGAATGGAAAGGTCACCAGATTAACATTATTGATACCCCTGGACACGTTGACTTTACAATCGAAGTTGAACGTTCTCTCCGTGTATTGGACGGCGTTGTAGCTGTTTTCTGTGCGGTTGGCGGTGTTCAATCTCAGTCTGAAACAGTTTGGCGTCAAGCTAACAGATATGAAGTTCCTCGTATGGTATTCGTTAACAAAATGGATAGAACAGGTGCTGATTTCTACAGAGTTGTTGACCAAATTAAAAACAGATTGGGCGCAAATGCTGTTCCTATTCAGCTTCCTATCGGTGCAGAAGATAAATTTACAGGCTTGATTGACCTTATGACAATGAGAGCCGAAATTTATACAAACGACCTTGGTACTGATATAAGAGAAGAAGATATTCCGGCAGATATGTTGGAAAAAGCTCAGGAATACAGAGATGCTATGGTTGAAGCTATTGCATCTGAAGATGATGCTTTAATGGAAAAATTCTTTGAAGATCCTTCAACTATTACAGTTGATGAGTTGAAAGCAGTTTTGAGAAAAGCTGTTTGTGATAACAAAATCGTTCCGGTTTGCTGTGGTACTGCATTTAAAAACAAAGGTGTTCAATTGTTGTTGAACAACGTTGTTGATTACATGCCATCTCCAGTTGACGTAAAAGCTATTGAAGGTGAACTTGAAGA
>USHE01000129.1 GCA_900554385.1 uncultured bacterium
TGTTTGATTCGTCCGTGTTTATGTCCGGACCTGCAACGAGTACTTCCGAATTGTCATATTCGGATTTTGTGCAGAAACTTGATAATGGCGAGTTTTCTAAAGTTGAAAAAGCTGAGGATTATCTGATTGCAATACCTAAAAATCAGCCGAAAGCAGAAAAATCACAGAAAACAACAGAACCAAATCCGTTTGGTGTAGAGAAGAAAACTCCTCTAGTTCAGTATAAAGTTTTGACACCAAAAGAATCAAATTAGATGACAAAGCTCGAAGATGCAAATGTGCAGATTGAAGTTAAAAAACCGAGTGAATCTTCTCAGTTGATGGCTGTTCTTGGCTCACTATTGTCACCTCTTTTATTTATTATTTTCCTTGTTGTTATGGCAAAAAGTATTCAAGCCGGCGGATCTCAGGCTATGTCTTTCGGTAAAAGTAAGGCAAAAATGCTTCTTGATAGCAAGGTTAAAACAACATTTAAGGATGTTGCAGGAATTGATGAGGAAAAACAAGAACTTGAAGAAATCGTTGACTTTTTGAAAAACGGCGATAAATACATTAAACTCGGTGCAAAAATCCCGAAAGGTGTTCTTCTTGTAGGCCCTCCTGGTACTGGTAAAACTTTGATGGCAAAAGCTGTTGCCGGTGAGGCGGGTGTTCCGTTCTTCTCAATCAGCGGGTCAGATTTCGTTGAAATGTTTGTCGGTGTTGGTGCAAGTCGTGTTAGAGATTTGTTCGATCAAGCTAAAAAACATCAGCCTTGTATTATATTTATTGATGAAATTGATGCCGTAGGGCGTCAAAGAGGTGCAGGCATGGGCGGCGGTCACGATGAACGTGAACAAACCTTGAACCAGCTGCTTGTTGAGATGGATGGATTTGATGAAAATACAAATATAATAGTTATTGCAGCTACAAATCGTCCTGATATACTTGACAATGCTCTTTTAAGACCAGGTCGTTTTGATAGACAAATTGTTATTAATAAACCTGATATTCTTGGTCGTGAACAAATTCTTCAGGTTCATGCAAAGAATAAACCGCTTGACGGTGAAGTTGAAATAAAAATTCTCGCAAAACGTACTCCTGGATTTACCGGTGCGGATTTGCAAAATTTGTTAAATGAAGCTGCGCTTCTTGCCGCACGTCATGATCAGAAAACTATTACAATGGCGAATCTTGAAGAAGCTATTGATAAAGTTATGGCAGGACCTGAAAAGAAAAGCAGAATTATTTCTGATGAGGAAAAAGAAAACACAGCTTACCATGAGGTTGGTCATGCATTGCTTGCAAAGTTATTAAAGAATACTGATCCGCTTCATAAAGTTTCAATCATTCCTCGTGGAATGGCTCTCGGTGTAACTTTGACTTTACCTGAAAAAGATCATTTAACAATGAAGAAATCTCAAATTCTTGATACAATTACAATGATTTTGGGCGGACGAGTTGCGGAAGAAATCGTTTATGGTAAAGATTCTATTACAACCGGTGCAAGCAATGACTTAGAGAAGGTTACAGCTTTAGCACGCAATATGGTTACAAAATACGGTATGAGCGAAAAAATGGGAAATATGGCATACGGCAAAGACGAACAGCATATTTTTATGGGTCGTGACTTTGGAATGCGCCGTGATTTCTCAGAAGAAGTTGCCGCTGAAATAGACAAAGAAGTTAAGCAAATTGTGGATGAACGTTACAAAATGGCGAAAGATCTTTTGACTGCGAACCGTGATATGCTTGAGGTTATTTCTAAAGAACTTCTTGATAGAGAAACTCTCGATGAGAAAGAATTTGTAGAATTAATGGATAGAGTGAAAAGTGAACGTGCATAGTATAAGAACTGTTGATTTCGGTAAACTTCATATCGGCGGTGAGAATTCTCTCAGTTTTAAGCCTTTGATTTGTCTTGAACTTTCTATTTTTAACATAGAAGAAAATTTTCAGATTGTTAAAGATTTTTATAAAACTTCAGACAGATTAAGACTTTTAAAAATGGCTCAAGATACGGATTGTGATATTCTCGGGTTGAAGTTTAATATTTCGGATGTTTCTCAAGTGGAATCTGCTTGTGAGGTTTTAAGGGCGGTTTTGCCGGTTATTCAAAAACCATTGATGATAAGAGGAGTCAATAATGACGGAATTGACAGTGTACTTTTGCCGGCTTTGGTAAAGTGTCTGAACCGTCAGGCAATAGTTGCATTTGCGAATGAAAATACATATAAACATATTGTACCTGTATTGAAAGATGGCGGACATATCATTGTTCTGCGTAGCCCTATTGATATTAATCTGGCAAAAGAATTAAATATATTATCTTCGGATTTGGGTCAGCCGCTTGATAAAATTTTGATTGATACTGATATCGGAGGTCTGGGATACGGTCTGGAATACGGTTACAGTATTATGGAAAAAGTTAAGCTGGAAGGTTTTAACGGGGATGATTATCTCAATATGCCTCTAATTAGTTTTGTTACGGAAGAATCTTTGAAAACAAAAGAGGCGAAATCAGACGGATATTCAAAAAGTTGGGGAACTTTGAAAGAACGTGCCGAAATGTTTGAGATATCATCAGCAAGTGCGGTTGCTGCGGCGGGTGCTAATGTAATTGTATTAAATAATCCGCAGAGTGTGAAAATTATGAAAGGACTTTTTAAGTAATGGAACTTTCAGGGTTGCAAATTTTTAAATATCTACCAGCCGCGAAAAAGGCTGAAAATTCTAACTGCAAAAAATGCGGATGTCCTACTTGTATGGCTTTTGCACTTAAACTTGCCAAAAAGCAGGTGGAAATTTCTTCTTGCCCTTATGCTCCGGAAGATTTAAAAGAAATTTATCTTCAAACAAGTAAACAGCCGCAAAATACGGTGGAAATTAGCGGGTTGAAAATTGGCGGGGAAAATGTTCTTTACCGTCACGAAAAAACTTTCGTAAATAAAACTGCCATTGCAATTATTGTTGATACATCTTTAAAAGGCTGGCAGGAAAAACTTGAGAGAGTACGTAATTTTGAAATTACAAGAGTAAGTGAAACTCTTAAGGTTGACCTTGTTATTCTTAAGGGTAATGCTCCTGTGGAATTAACTGAAGGGTTAAATGTTATATCTTATGAGGAATTTACATCACTTCCGCTTGAAATTATCGAAGATAATGATTTTACGACAACCCGTGAAAAATTAATTATGACTCGCACAAAAGCAATTCAAGAAAAAAATGAAAATTTTGCAAAACCTGTATGTGTTATTTTACTCGGGCAGGGAACGGATTTATGCGCGAGGGCTTCTTTTTATATTTGTAAATATGCGAATATGCTTATATTTGATGAATTTAATGAGGCTTTAATTTCTACTCTTATGACTTTGCGTCAGAATATTTTTACGGATCCTCAAAAACCGCTTCAGGTTGAGGCAAAAATCTATGAATTTAATAATCCTGACCAAAACTCCATAATATTTATGACTACAAATTTTGCTCTGACGTTTTTTGCTGTTGCGAATGAGCTGGAAAGCTTAAATGTACCGTCTTATCTGATAGTTACTCCTGCTGACGGAATGAGCGTTCTTACAGCCTGGTCGGCTGAAAAATTTACAGCCAAGATGGTCGCAAAAATCCTAAAAAAATGGGACTTCGCAAACAAAGTTAAAAATAGAAAAATTATTATCCCGGGGCTTCTTGCGCACATGAAAGATGAACTTGAAGAAGAAATTCATCTTGCGGGTGATGATTTTGAAATAGTAGTAGGAACTGTAGAAGCGTACGCTATCGGAGATTTTGTAAAAGAATACGTAAAGTAAATTAACATGTGTTTGCATGGGAAAATTGTTTATTTTAGAATTTTATTGAGAGGAAATGGAGTGAATATCTCCAGCTGCTGCCGCAGCCGTAAAAGCCGGAATGCTCAAAGGAAAAACACTTTCCACGTGCAGATTGGAGAGTGTACATAAGTTCTTTGAGTCCTCTTTAGCAAATGCTGGAGGATTTTTTATGCCATTTGGTGCAGTACAAGCGAATAGTGCAAGAGGTGTCGGAACGTGTCCGCACGGACTTCCGCTCGGAGCATGCCCTATTTGCAACGGTATGGGCGGAGGTGGCGGTATGAGAAAAGCCGATTTTTCAGCAAAACCAGGAGAAATGAGTTGGAATGAGTGTGCTGCAATCGGTGCATTTTTGAAGGCTCAGCAAAATGCGAAGCTTGCAAGACAGCAGGATGCGCAAAATTTTGCCCAGCAGGCAATAGCTTTTCAGAATGCTATGGCAAAAGCGTCTGAAAGAATGGCGGCAGTAACACAATTTTTTTCAGCAAATACGCCGGCTGTAATTTCAAGACCAGTCAATTTTCTTTTAAATACTGTTATCGGCGGAACGGTTAACGCTTTGAAAAATATTCCTGCTGCAATTTCAAATATGGTTCAATCTCTGGGACAAAAACTTGCGGATATATCGGATAAGCTTGCGGCGGTGTATGGCGAAGTCAAAACGGCAATTGCAAAAAAACTTTCCGAAGTTACAAATGAATTTAAAAAGAAGGTCAAATCACTGTTTTCTATTTTTAATCCGCAGAATGCAGATGATGACGATAAACAAATTGATGAAACAAAAAAAGCTTTTAAATTAAAGACATTTATTCATGATTTATATAAAAAGCTTACAAATAATGAAGACGAAAAGGATTTAGATGACAATTAGTTTTAACCAGTTCCATGATGCCGAAACTCTAAGGCAGCAGCGAAATCTTACAACACAACAGAAAAAAAATAATTCGGATACTAAAGAAGGTGTTCTAGTTAATAATTTTATAAAAGACGGAAATAGCGGCTATGAGCTTAACCTCAATGATACCCGTGATACTTTGGTAATTTCAGATAACGTAAAAATGCCATCCCGCTTAAATGAATATGAAACATCAAAAGAAAAAAGTATTGTGCCGATAAGTGCGGCGGCAATCAGCGTTATGGGTGTTATTGCCTTGTTTACGGCATTTG
>USHE01000130.1 GCA_900554385.1 uncultured bacterium
TATAGCACAATAAATTGTGCACGATCGGCAAATTTTAGCGAGCGTGTGCGAAGCACGATAGCGAGCAAAGTGGTGAAAAGCTAAAGCTTTTCACTACATCAATTTGGTTTTGCAATGCCATTCTGGCATTGCTCTAAAAATAGCGTGTTTTTCTTTTTCGGTTCACTTTTTCTTTTTGCTTCGCAACAAAAAGAAAAAGTGAACAAATTTCACAACATATATTATATTAATTAATGAACTAATGTGAAAATATTGTCATAAAAATATATTTAATCTATAATTTCAATGGGAAAAATGTGAGGTGATTATGAATTTAGAAAACATAAAAAAAGTTGACAAACTCGTTGCAGAACAAATTGAACTAGAATTAAAAAGACAGCAGGAAACAATTGAACTTATTGCCAGCGAAAATATAACATCAAAGGCAGTTATGGAAGCTTCCGGCAGTGTTTTAACAAACAAATATGCAGAAGGCAAACCTCACAAAAGATTTTATAACGGATGTGAACACGTTGACGTTATTGAAGAAATTGCACAAAAACGCGCTTGCGAATTATTCGGAATGGATCACGCAAACGTACAACCTCACAGCGGCGCACAGGCAAATATGGCAGTATTTATGTATTGCCTGAAACCGGGAGATAAAGTTCTGGGTATGGATTTATCCAACGGCGGTCACCTATCACACGGTTCTCCAGTAAACTTCTCAGGGCTTTACTTTGACGTGAAAAGCTATGGCATTGACGAAAACGGAAATATAGATTATGAAAATGTCAGAGAAATGGCTCTCTCTCACAGACCGAAATTAATAATTTGCGGAGCTAGCAATTATTCAAAAATTATTGACTTTAAAAAATTCAGAGAAATTGCAGATGAAGTCGGAGCTTACCTTTTAGCAGATATTGCCCACATTGCAGGTCTGGTAGTTGCAGGCTTGCATCCGTCGCCTGCACCTTACGCAGATTTCGTAACCACAACAACTCACAAATCCCTGAGAGGACCTCGCGGCGGAATTACAATGTGCAAAGCTGAACACGCAGCCGGTATCGACAAAGCAATATTCCCAGGAATGCAGGGCGGACCTCTTGAACACATTATTGCAGCAAAAGCAGTTGCTCTCCTTGAAGCCTCTAAACCGGAATTTAAAGATTATGCCAAACAAATTATTAAAAATGCACAGGCTCTTGCTCAAGGACTTATGGATGAAGGAATGGATATTGTCGGCGGAATGACTGAAAATCACCTAATGACACTCGATTTGAGAAGAACAGGCAAAACAGGAAAAGATATGGCAAATGTTCTTGAAAAAGTCGGAATTACCGCAAACAAAAATACAGTTCCAAATGACCCGCAAAGCCCGTTTGTAACTTCAGGCATAAGACTAGGTACTCCTGCGGTTACAACAAGAGGCTTTAAAGAAGACGATATGATTGAAGTAGCAAAAATTATTGCTTCTGCAATCTATGCCTCTGATAATGAACAGGCTCTATCAAATCTTAGAGAACGTTCATTAAAATTGTGCAAAAAATACCCGCTATATGCTGATTAATTCTTAATAAGAAACACACAGGCAAATTTTATAAGGACAAATTTACGATGATTATTAAATTAACACATGCACACATAATAGGAACAATAATAGCTTATATTTTAGGAGTATTTCTTGTTCCGCTTGTAATAAATTTTTCAAAAAAAGAAGGTCTTGTAGATTTGCCAAACGAGAGAAAAATCCACACCACACCAATATCAAGAATAGGCGGGGTTGCAATCTGGACAAGTACAATGCTAACCTTTCTTTGTCTGGTATTTTTGAGTTACTACCCGTACGGAAGTTTATTATCAGGAATTTTATTAGGCAGTTCCTTAATGTTCCTATTAGGACTTGTTGATGATATCTATAACCTTAATGCGAAATTCAAATTGTTCATACAATTATCAATAGCAACCCTCGTATACTTATTGGGAGTTCAGATTAATACAATTCCGTTTTTCGGTGGAATAGATTTAGGATTTTGGTCTTATCCTATAACATTATTGTGGATTGTCGGAATTAGCAATGCTTTGAACTTTATTGACGGGGTTGACGGACTTGCGGGTTCTGTAACTACGGTAAATGCCATAACACTGGCAATTATAGCAGTAGCAATGACACCTCCTAACCCTATTATAGCACTTGTAGGCTTTATTTTAGCAGGCTCGATGCTTGCATTTTTGACATATAATTTTAACCCAGCAAAAATATTTATGGGTGACAGTGGAGCTTTATTTTCAGGCTTTTTGCTTGCAACAATCTCCATAACAGGCGTTATGAAAGCAGCTACATTCGCAATACTTCTACCGTTTGTAGTCCTTGCAGTTCCAATCATGGACATCACATATTCTTCACTTCGCAGAATTTCAAAAGGGAAATCTCCTTTCGTCGCCGATGCAGAACATATTCACCATAAACTTCTGCACGCAGGTTTCTCGCAGAAAAAAACTGTTGTAATCCTTACCTCCGTTGCAATTATAGCAGGAGCATTGGCATCATTACTTATGGGTGAAAATACCATTAAACACTATTTTGCATACATTGTAACAGTTGTTCTTATAATGTTGTTACTAAACTTCATCAAAGTATTGACAAAAAAATAAGAGTATGTTATCATTCCTGATGGATTTGATTACTCAGTTTTAGGTAGTTTATTTAGGATTAATTATTTAAAATATTTAAGTGCAAATTCACCTATAAACGCTTCGATTGAAACTTTTTCAAAAGTTTCAATGAGCAGGTGTTGTATCGAGGTACTTAGTTAAGTAAGGGTTTATTAACTATGAAAGCACAAACTGTTGATTCGAAAACGAATAATTTTTCTAATATTGTAAAAGCAACCGCAATTGGCGGTGCTGCAGGTTACATGGGTAAATTGTGGTATCCTTTGACTTCTGATGAAATGGATGAAGAATTTAAAGGTGCAATGGATATTATTAAACGGGAATCCCGCAAAGCAAAACATAAGGCTATTGAAGATATCCGTAAAATTCCTCAAAAAACTCTTGCACAGGATACATTTATCAGAATTGTTGATAACAACAAACTGCTAAAAGAGTTAAATCCTGCTGCTGACACACATAAAAGCACATACAAACTCATTGCCGGTGCAGGTTTGAAAGATACTGACAGAATTCAATTAAAAAATATCATCTCTGCCGTTCAAGCACGCGCTCATCACTTCAACAAACAGTGTTCAGAAGCATACAAAAATGTTATTAAAGCTAAACGCTCAACGCCATGGTTTGTTGCTGCAGGTGCAGTTTTTGGGTTTGTAACAGGAATTGGCTATAATATTTTAAAATCAGACGTATAATTTGCATTAATTATTTTCTGAAAATCAAAGAGGCATTCAACTTCCCACCAGAGTGCTTCTTTTTTTGCTGGGAATCTAAAACATTTTAGAACGTTCAGATTTAATCTTTGTAATAATTTCAGGATAATTACCTCTGGTCAAATCCCCCATAGATTTATATAGCTTCAATATAGACTGCTCAATATTTTCGGCATTCATTGAAATCATATCGCAAGCCATTTCTTCATTAGAAAGAGCAAGCCTTGTCATATCCCGAAAACCGCTGGAAGCCATTTCCATAGCAAGAGGATTTTCACGTGCTGCCAGAAACAGTGCCTGCGCAAGAACCATAGGCATGTGAGAAATTATTGCAGCAGCCTCATCATGTTTTTCGGGAGTCGTAACAATCGGAATTGCCCCCAGAGCTTTAATAATAGAAACAAGTTCCTCGCTTTCACCGAACACAGGAGTCAAAACCCACTTTGCACCTTTAAAAAGCCCTTCAAAAGAATTTTCAAACCCTTTATGTTCAGTACCTGCCATTGGATGAGATGGGACAAAACGATATGGACGATTTTTCTGCGTTACAAATTTCTTTAGACTGCAAACATCGGTAACTACCGTATTATTAGGAAGAACATTTTCAAGTTCATCAAGGATTGCAAGAGTTTTGTTCATTGCAGAACATACAAAAACCACATCCCTGTCTTTTAAAACACCATAGTCTTTATATATATTTTCACCTGTTTGAGATTTTGACACCGCAATAACGTCATATCCGAGAGATTTTAAATCCTTAAAAATTGAGCCGCCAATAAGCCCCAAACCGATTATGCCAATCTTTTTCATAATAAACCTCCAATAAAGTTTATTATACATAAATTGAATATTATTTCCAAGGGTAATCGTCTTTTATTTCCCAGCCATCTGCCTGAATTAACGCACCGCAAGCGTTTTGATAACTTATATTGCCCCCGGTTTCAGGTGTTTTACAACGTTCAAGTAAATAATTACGATTTTCTCCTTCTCTAAAAAACTTAACCTCCGGATAAATATGCATAAAAAATGTATCTATACCTACCGTATTTGGTCTTTGTCTTCCATTGATATCAATTCTTAATTCAATATTATTATTATTATTGTTGTCACCGTAATTCGCATTAAAGTGAAGATAAACACCGTTATTCAACGCAAGACTATAATGAGTAAGACTATAAGAAATTAATTTTCCATTCAAAGAATAATAATTATATTCATACGGAGCACTAGAATAAGCAAGTTCATCCCTATGCACTGTTTTTAAATATGGTTCGATATATTGCTTCACAAATTTTTGTGTTAACTTAACGCTTGTAGAGCCATCTTCTTTCAAGCTGTCAAAATTCCATTCACTAATCTCACCATTTTGTGCTTCAGACATTCTGACAGCTTGCTTAACAATTGAATATGTGGCTTCAAGCCTGCTTGAAGTTATTCTTTTTTGATAGTTTTGAATAAGCATAGGCAAAGTCATAGCAGCAACCACGCCGATAATTCCGAGGGTAATTAGGACCTCAGCCAAAGTGAAACCAAAAGATCCTGAAACAAGTTCAGGATGACGTGGCGTTTTGGTCATTCCGAACTTGGTTCGGAATCTGTC
>USHE01000131.1 GCA_900554385.1 uncultured bacterium
TAATGATTTCCCCGTAAGAAGTAGCACTGTCACCTTTCGTAAACTGGATAATCAACACTTTCCAGCCATGTCCCAATGCCCTGAGAGCCAAACCCAAAGATGCTGTTGTTTTACCCTTGCCGTCGCCGGTATAGATTTGAATGTAACCATGCTCTAACACTTAACTACCTCCAATACAACTAAAATTTATAATCTCCATCACCATTTTAAACGATATTGTAATTAATTTAATCGTTCTTTAGGTTGATAATTCGTGAAGCGGAATATTAACATCCCCGCCTCCCAAGATTTGTATATTCATCATAGAATAAATTTACAGAAAATAAACATATTTTCATTTATCCATGCCAATCTTTTTACAATTAAAAATTCCCAAAAAATGTATTAATAGTATTGATAACACTTTTAGCCTGTTAATAGTATAGTAAAAAAGTTTACTAAATTTTTGTTAAGTTGATGTCTATTTTACTTGCAAAATCTGAAAGAATACTTCGTTATTGGAGCATGGGCAATTTTAATAAATTAAGTGATATTAAGCAAAGTACAAGTGCGCATTGATTGATTTTGTAAAAATATGGGTATAATAAACTTATGGGAAAGAGAAATAAGTATTTTAATAATAATGTAACGAAATATTACGAAAAAGCGGTGAATGTGAAATTCTGTCAAACCCATTTTGTTTATATATATAAAGAGTATATAAAACAGAGAGAGATTTGACGTATGGTTTCGCAAGTATCAATAAAACCGGGTTTCGGTAAGCGACCGGACATACCTAAAACCTTGTCTTCAAAGTCATCAGGAGGCAAGAATGTTACTGCTGCTCCAAGCAGGTTGCGAGAGCAGGCGACTCAAACTGTTTCGACTGCAACAGTTTCACAGGAGTGCAGAACTCGTTCTGCCCGTTCTTCCGGAAACTTTGTACCAGGACAAAGACCGATAGAGTATACTCGCGATAGGACTGTTACAGTACCTCATGGTGCTTATGCTGCAAGCGGAGGCAAATATCAGCTTGAAAGTGACATGGGCATGACAAAACGAAGTACGCAGCGGCTTCTTAAACAACAGGCAGAAATGCAGCGGCAGCAACAGATGTCTATGCTAAATCAGCTAAATGCTATGTATGGCAATAATAATGTTCAGCCTAAGGCTAGTTGGTCTGATGTTATTACGTTGGTAACATCCGGACTGTCTAGCTTGTTTGGTTCTTCCGGTGCTGAAAAAGGCGGAGGTGCTTCTAAACAGAGTGCAATGTCTGTATTGAATAGTGTTGCCTCGCAGCCATCCACAGCCTCAACTATTTCCGTTGCAGTTAATTCAGTGGAATTGAAAGCTGCAATAGGTGAAATAAAATCGCAAAAGACAACATTGGAACAGACTTTGAATTCTGCAGATTATAAAAATGTCGAAGTTAATCTGCAAAAAGCAAAAGATGATAAGGCAGGTCTTGATAAGTCGGTTGCGGAACAACAGGGTATTGTATCTAACCAGCAGCAAACAATTGACTTGTTAAGCAATACACGTATTCCGGCGCAGGAAGTTGTGGTTGGAAATGCCGAAAAAGCTCTTGCTCAAGCAAAAGCCGCTGCTACTAGTGAAAATCCTAATACTGCTGCGATTAACAGCGCTCAGCAAGCTCTGGATCAGGCTAAAGCGGATTTACAAAAACTCAATGATCAGTTGAAATCCGCAACAGAAACCAGAGATGCTGCAAAAGCGAAACTTGACGGTTCGGATGGATTACTGGCAAAACAAAAATCAGCAGGAGATTCAATTTCTAGATATACAGCCTTGAAAAATGATAAAGATTCAAAAACTGTACAGTTAGGTAATCTTGAAACAACTCTGGACAAAGCTGAAGCAAAAGAAGATAAACTTATTGCAAAAGAATAAAAGAAATTGTCAAATATGTTTGATGACATAAAAGATCTTGATTCTGAGATTGCGAACGAAAAAGATGCATCCAAACGTGCTGAACTTAAGAAGCAATATGCAGATTTGACAGGTCAATTTAATGAACTTGCCGGTAATACAACAAGTGATAGATTTGCAAATGCCTCTCTTGACGGACAAAATACAATATCAGAAAAAGAGCAGGCAACAAGGCAGTCCAATTTAGACAAAATGCGACAACTTGCAGATGCCGATGCTCAAACCAGAATGGAGAATTTAACAAACAAATTGCGTCCTAAAGCGCCGGATATTGATAAAGAAGCTTAATGTAAAGTTTTTTACATTAAGCTTTACTTTTATATAAAGTTAATTTATAATTTATACAGACAGTATTGTCACTTAGAAAAAGAACGGGCCACCCCGTTCTTTTTTCGCTCATAAGCTTAATTAAAGCAGTAGAAAAGAAGGTAGTATTTATGGTAAAACCTGATGTTAACAGACACGATATTTTAGAAAAAATTACGCCGTTAATTGAAAATACAACCATGCGATACGGATATGTTCCGATTGAGATTGAGTTTGTTAAGGAAAATCACAGATGGTTTTTGCGGATTTTTCTTTATTCAAGCGAAAAAGATGTTACTCTTGATGATTGTGAAAAGGTTACTAGAAGTCTTTCAGATTTTCTGGATGAACTTATTCCAGTTAAATATTACCTGGAAGTATCATCGCCGGGACTTGAACGTAAGTTTAAATCAGATAAAGAATTTGTGATTTTTAAAAGAAAACGAATAAGTATTAAATTAAAAGAACCCATTGAAGGAGAGGTTGAAAAAATTTTTAAAGGAGAAATTCTTGATTTTGATGAAACAGAAGGCTTAAGATTTTTCAGATTTGACGACGGACAGGAACTTCTTATTCCTCGAGCAAATATTCAATCAGCAAAACTTTATATAGATTAATAAGATAAGAAAGGATAGAGATATGATTAAAATAGGTACAGCACTTTTTGAAGCGTGTGAAGAACTGGAAAGAGAACGCGGTATATCCAAAGATGTTTTGATTTCATCATTATGTGATGCAATGGTTGCAGCTTATAAAAAGCACATGAGAGTGAAAGAAGCTGCGAATATTGAGGCTATTCTTGACGAAGCTTCTGGTGAAATTGGCGTTTTTAGTACAAAAACCGTTGTTGAATCAGTTGAAGAAGGTGAAGAAGATACACAAATTTCCATAGGCGTTGCAAAAGAAATTGACGAAGATGTTGAAGTAGGCGATGAAGTTAAGATTGAAGTTACTCCTGAACAGTTCGGGCGTATCGCTGCACAGTCTGCAAAACAGGTTATCACTCAGAGAATAAGAGAAGCTGAAAGAAACCTTGTTTTAAATGAATTCCTTGAAAAGAAAGGTACTTTGACAACAGGTATAATCCAGCGTGTAGAAAACCGTAATGTAATTGTTAATATCGGTAAAACAGATGCTATTATGCCTCAAAAAGAACAAATTCCTGGAGAATATTATAAACCGGGTAACAGAATCAGAGTTTTTGTTCTTAACGTAAAAGAAACAACAAGACTTCCTCAGGTAATTGTTTCACATGCTCATGCTGAAATTGTCAGAGAATTGTTTGAACTTGAAGTTCCTGAAATTGAAGACGGTATTGTAGAAATCAAATCAATTTCCAGAGAAGCAGGTTATAGAACTAAAATTGCAGTATGGTCAAATGACCCTGAAGTTGATAGTGTAGGAGCTTGTATCGGACCTCGCGGAAGCAGAATTCAGACTATCGTGTCAGAACTTAAAAATGAAAAAATCGATATCGTAAGATATTCGGAAGATCCTGTAGAATACATTGTTAATGCGTTATCTCCGGCAAGAGTTGTATCCGTTGATATTCTGGCTGATGATGAATATTCTCACGAAGCAATGGTTGTTGTTCCTGATGATCAGCTTTCTCTTGCTATCGGACGTGAAGGTCAAAACGTTAGACTTGCACACAAATTAACCGGTTGGAAAATCGATATTAAGAGCGTTTCTCAAATGGAAAAAGCAGAAGCTGCTAATTTCCAAAACTACGAAGAACCTGTAGAAGAAGATTACGAAGAACAAGAAGATGATGAACTTCAACAGGAAATCGAAGAAGAAATGAATCAGCAAGCTCTTGATGAGGAAGATATTCCTCAAGAAGAAATGTCTGAACAAGAAGATTCAGAAGAATAGTGATAATTAAATGAAACTTTTTGCGCCTAATGCAATTGAGAGCAGAAGGTGGCAACAATAGATAAAAAAAGGAGAGTTTAAATGCTCTCCTTTTTTGTTACAATCTTTACAATGTAACAAAATGTAAATATGTGTTTAAAATAGGCTGTAACCCAGTTATAATGCCTCATAGGATAGGATAGGATAGGATAGGTGGGCGCATTGTCAAGATTGTAGGCATATTTCCGTTTATTTATTTATAAGCAATGTGTGCTTAGTAAATTAAGAGAGGAGACGGTAATGTCAGACTACATTATTAAATCAGGTGAGAATTTGTCAAGAATTGCAAAAGCTCATGGTACTACAGTTGGAGAGATTATGAAGAATAATCCTCAAATCAAGGATGCAAACAGTATTTTTACAGGAGATACTCTTAATCTACCTGAGAAAGTTGCTCCTCAAGAAGATTTTAATGTTCCTGGTTTGAGTATAGAACACAAGCCGCAGCCACAAGAAAATGCAAAGGCAGCACCGCAAAATACACCAGCAGTGCCGCAGAATGATGTGCCTAATGCAACTCCTGATAAAGCGGGTTCTCAGTCTGATGTATCGCCATTTTTGTATGGATTTGCAGGTGCTGCTATGTTTAAAGCTGGCGAGGAGGCAATGCCTTATATAAAAGAGGGCGCACAGAAAGCCGCAGACAAAGCAAAAAGTGCAGCAAATCACGCCAAAGATGTAGCAAAACAGGGTTACCACAAAGCCGGCGAAGTAGCACACAACGCGAAAGAAGCTGTAAAAGAGGGTGCAGATCGGAACAGCCCCCGACAGAACACCAGACAC
>USHE01000132.1 GCA_900554385.1 uncultured bacterium
ACATCAAGACGCAGGACAACCAATACCAGCGTCAGAAGGACAAGGAAATACGAGCAGGAGACAAGCCCAAGGACCAGATGAATACAGCACCGACCTTCAACAACCGCAAAAGAAGTCTTTTTATCCCCGCCCGTAACATTTGCAAAAAGCTGTTCCGAAGCAAGAAGTTTTTTGGACGGCACATACATATTTCTAATATCGTCATTGAATTTCAGAAAAAACATTCCGCTGACAGAAACTGCAATAACAATAACAGCCACAAATTTTTTCACACGCCCAGAAAGCACAAAGTTTACCCGCACCGAATCGTAATCCATCTTCAACAGAGGATAAAAAAGTACAACCAGAGAATATACGCTGAACAAACCTGTCATAGTAAATACTGCAATCTGTTTTAAAAGTTCAACTCCGGAAAACAAAAGCACACCAAATGCACTTACCGTTGTAATCATACTGACAGTTAAACTTTTCATAATTTTTGACAAATCTTTTTCTATAAAATAATGCAGAGAATAATCAATACAAATCCCGATTAGTGTTGTTGAAAAAACAAACGTTAAAACATGAATTGACGGAAAAACAATTGATGATGCAAGATAACCTGAAAGCACCCCCAAACCCAAACTAATCACTATTGGAAACAGAAGCTTCAGGTTTCTAAAATAAAAATAACAAAGCCCTATAATAAACAATGATGACAAAACACAAATTATATTAATTTCTTTCATAGATTTTGAACTTGCGTAATAAGAATGCACCGGCGCACCTGTTAAATAAACAGAAGTCCCGTCGTGAGAAAGTTCGTCTTGTAATCTTATCAGAACTTTTATTTTATCATTCAAAAGTTCAGGAGAAAGAGCAGTATCGTTTTTTACCTGTAATGAAAAAATTTTGTAGTATTTATCGTTATAAGTTACAAAATCCAAATCCCCGTCACCCAAAGATTTCACGTAATCCGAAAAAAGCATAAAAGGGTCTTCATTCAACGGCAGCAGCATAAATCCGAACGGATCATACAACCTCACAAACGCCTCTGCCATTACATCATTATATTTATGTTTCTCAAGCTGTAAGGCAGTACGCTGCGAAAGAAGATACCTGCTGTATGTTTTGTAATTTTCCAAGATTTGATTTCCGTTAAAATCTTCAATTTCAAAAGTATTCTTGTCTAATTTGCCCTCAAAAACCGCTGCTGTACGCAAGGCATCTTCTGAATTATCAGATTCTATAAGAACATTAATTTTAGAAGAATATCTTCCGCTTAATTTCACAACAGTTTCGTCAGCCGAACTGTCAGAAAATACAGCCCTCAATATATTTGTTTCAGTTTTCACGGGATGAGTAAAAACAAAAAGTCCCGCAATAACAAAAATCATTATATATAAAATTCTTAAAAACTTTTTCATACGCACCCTCTAATCCTGTTTTACTCCGCAGTAATATTTAATTTGCAGAACATTCAGTAAAGTTTATTTTTATATTACCGCTTTTCGGAGTTCTTATATCGATTTGATCAATATATTTTCCGCCCGCAATAATAATCGATTCCATAACTCCGCTGGCTTTTGAAGCAACTTTAGGTTTTAAAGCCAACCTCCACAAAATCCCGTTTCTTATATAGAATAACTCAAAATTATTGTTCAAATATGTGTAATCTTTTCTTGCAATAGCAGCAATTAACGCTCCGAGTTTTTTATCTTTATCGGTTGCGTAAACGGTGGTATTCACAACAGGATATTGAGTTTCAAAGATAACACCGCTTGAAGCATTAAATCTAAATTTACCGCCAGATTCAATAACCGTTTGAGTGGACGGAATTGTTTTGTTCTGTTTAAATCTGCAAGAAACAGAAGCATACTGCGGTATAAAAACACTATCAGGTCTTGCAAGATGTTGAAATATCAAATCCTGCGCCATTGCATTTCCACTAATCAAAATTCCTGCAACTAAGAATAAAATTTTCTTCATAATTAAAGATTACAACAAGCAAGCTTTTCTTTCAAACGTACAGGAGCAGAATATAAACTTTCTTTTGTCCGTACATCAATACAAATCTGCATGGTTTTTGCTTTAAAAAGTTTTTCTCCGCTAACAGCATCAAATATCGTGTATTTTATAATTAAGCACGGCTCAATTTCTTCAACGTAAGAAACAATTCTCAACTTTTGATTAAAAGTACACGGTTTCATAAACTTCAAATCCATAGTCGCAACAGGATATGCAATTCCGTCTTCCCTCATATTATCATAATCGTAGCCGAGTTTTGAGAGCAAATCACAGCGTGCGGTTTCAAGATACTTGATATAATTTCCGTGCCATACAACATTCATCGGATCTAAATCATAAAATTGTACTGTTATAAAAGTTTCTGCTTCAAATTTCATGTAACAATTCTCCTGATTGCTATTTATTTAACAAATATACCTGAAGAAAATATTTTGTCATCCGCCATATAGGTAAATTCTACGGACTTTTCTTTATTTTTAATTTTGAGGGTAACTTTAATATCAGGTTTCATTATATTTGAAAACTTAACCTTTTTAACTTCCTTGTGCGGCAGCTCTATTCCAAATATATCCTCAGCAAAAAATCTGGCATAATAAAGCTGGACAACCCCCGGCAGTATCGGAGTTACATCAAAATGCCCGCGCAAGAAATTAGAATTTCCTTTAAACAAAAGTTCAACATCCGCTCCCGAAACATCCGCATTACGTGAAAAGACAAACGGATATGATAAATTCGACCCGAATATTTTTTTGAGTTTCACTGTATCTATTTTCCCGCTCACAGTTTTAGGAATTTCATCTAAAATTCTCCACTTTTTAGGCAGAATTTCACTGTACCTGCCCAGAAACTTTTTCAAATCCCCTGCCACAATATTCGGATTATTACAAACGACAGCACAGCAAAGTTTCTCATCGTACATAAAACAATAACAGTCAAAAACCTCATCATGCCTGCAAAGATTACCTTCCAATTCATCAAGAGAAATTCTTTTTTCTTGAATTTTCACCAGCCTATCCGTACGTTTTTTCAAAACAAATTCACGAGCAGAAGTTTTTTCTATTATATCATTCAAAATCATAAAATCTGCAGGGAAAAACTCTGACGTTACAGAAATTCTTCCATCCGAAAAAGGTTCTGCCTCAACCCCTTTTATCAAAGTAAACTGCTGTCCGCCGTGCTTGTAGGCAATATTTCCGGTTTCTGTACTTCCGTAAATATCTATAACCTCAGAAAACTTATTAAAATAATCAAAAATTTCATCTTTTAATTTTGCACCTGCAAGAAAAATTTTCTCAGGAGCATTCTCAAAAACAAAATCATATTTCGCAAGTTTCTCCATAAAAGACGGTGTAGAAATAAGAATATATTTCCCTGTTATGTCAAATTGCTCGGGGAATTCAATCTTTTTCTGATTAATTTTATAATCCCCGTAAAAAGGCAATATAAAATTGAAAGCAATCCCGTAACTGTGTGAAGAAGACGTTGTAGAAGCGATTATACTTCCCTCAGGAAGCGAGAATTCATCAATTGTTGCCTGTGCTTCAATTTCAAGATTATAAAGAGTTTTACCGATATTTTTTGGAGTTCCGGTTGAACCTGACGTAAAAAGATTAACCATAATCTCATCAGGCTTGAACTCCCCCTCAAATACCCCATTACAAGCTTCAGGTGCAGAGGGCATAATATATTCAAAACCAAGCTGACCGAGTCTTGTTTTATCAGTCACAAGATAAATATTTTTTTTTGCAAACACTGACGCAAAAAAATTCACTGCATAATCAAAATAACTCTCACAAAGAAGTACCACATTTTGAATATCAGATTTTTCAAATTCTTTTTTCTGCCCGATAACAAATTTTTTAAATTCCCCGAACGTTACATCCGGATTAACAAAAACGACTTGCTCATCATATTTATTTGTAAAAAATTTTTCTAAAATCATCCTTGATATTTTTTCCTCAAAACTATCCTTACTAAATATTCAACCGCAAACATAACCCCGATTGCAATATAAGAAATACACCCGTTATAAAGAACCCACCATTTTTCAGGCATAAAAACGGTTGCAATTGAAATTAAAAGATTACAAAACATGAAAACACTCCAGACATAAGTTAATCTGCGTGTATAAATTCTCGTAAAATCATCCAGCTCACCCTCAATAGTTTTTGCAATCCTTTGAATAATAGTTTCCTTTGAAAAAATAGAAGTAAAAAAAATCAAAAAAACAGTCAGATTTGCAGCAACAGGATAAAACTTCACAGCAAACACCTGCGTGTAATGAAACAACACGATTACCGCAAGAGTCAAAAGGAAAGGAAACAAAAACTTCAATTTCATTTCAAAAGTTCTTCAATTGCATCTACAACATCATCAATTGTACGAATTTTTTTAAAATTTTCAGGTGCAATCTTTTTATCCGTAAAATATTGAAGTTTAACCGCCAAGTCAACAGCATCAATACTATCCAGCTCCAAATCTTCAAAAAGATTTGCTTCCGGTTTAATCAAATCACCATCGATTTCAAAATCATCAACAAGAATTTCTGTTAATTTATTAAAAATTTCTTCACGCGTAAAATCTTTAGCCAACCGAGTTACTCCTGATAAAATCCGCCAATGTTTTTACGGAATAAAAATGCTTTGAATTTTCTTCCTTGTCAGAAGATAAAGTGAGATTATACTTTTTTTTCAAAGCCATACCGAGTTCTAGAGCATCAATGGAATCCAATCCCAATCCATCGATAAAAAGTGCATCTTCATCATTAATATCCGAAGGTGCAATATCTTCCAGCTCCAAAGCCTTTATTATTAATTCTTTTATCTCATCTTCCAAAGTCATCTGTCAAATTCCTATAATAAATTTATACCCTAAGTATTGTATAAAGTCAATTTATACACTCCTTAATTTT
>USHE01000133.1 GCA_900554385.1 uncultured bacterium
GCGTTTTTCTCTTTCTTTGGTTCATTTCTTTCTCTTTTACCCGCAATAAAAGAGAAAGAAATGAACATATTCCAATAACATATATTATGTAGATTTATGCTAAAATATAAATATAAACTTAAAAATAGGGGGTAAATATGAAAAGAGCAATTGTTATCGTTATTGATTCAATGGGTATAGGTGCCATGGACGACTGCAGGAATTTTAATGACATTCCCGAATGCAATACGTTAAAACATGTTTGCGAATTTAACAACGGCTTACGTGTTCCGAATTTATCTAAATTAGGACTCGGAAATATACAAGACTTTTTAGGAATTGAAAAAACAAATACACCTCTAGCAAAATACGGAACAATGCTTGAAAAATCAAAAGGTAAAGATACAACAACAGGACATTGGGAATTTATGGGAAAAGTCCTCGACAAACCTTTTGCAACATTTCCACAAGGATTTCCATCAGAATTGATACAAAAATTTATAGACGAAACAAAATGCGGTGGAATTCTTGCAAACAGACCCGCCAGCGGTACCGCAATTATTGAGGAGTTAGACAAAGAACACAAAGAAACAAAATTTCCGATTGTTTATACCTCAGCCGACAGCGTATTCCAAATTGCCGTTGATACTGATATTATCCCGCTTTCAACACTGTATGAATGGTGTGAAACCGCACGCAGAATTTTAGATGAAGGGAATTATAATGTGTCACGAGTTATTGCAAGACCTTATAAAATTATTGACGGAAAACCAACAAGAATTTCCAAAGACCGCCGTGATTATTCAATGGTACCAAGCGAAACTCTGCTTAATGAAATAAAAGATAAGGGCGGAAAGGTTATTGCAATAGGGAAAATCGAAGACATCTTCTCAAAATCTGGTATTACTCACGCAATTCATACAGGTTCAAACAAGGAAGGACTTGATTTAACGCTTAAGGCAATCAAGAATGAACTGGATTTAGGGAAAATAGCCTATAACGATACTAGTTGCGATAAAGATTTTGAATTAATATTCACAAATCTTGTGGATACAGACATGCTTTACGGACACAGAAATGATGCCAAAGGCTATGGAAAAGCTATTGAAGAAATTGACAGCTATTTAACAGAAATAATTCCGGCATTAAGAGATAATGATTTACTAATAATTACAGCAGACCACGGTTGTGACCCTTGCGTTCCCGGAACAGACCATACTCGGGAAAAAGTACCGGTACTTGTATATAATAACAAAAAAGACGGAGAAAACCTCGGAACGCTTATAGGTTTTGATAATGTTGCAAAATTTATAAAAGAGTGGATATTTTAAAATTTTTATTATATAATACGAATGTGAAGAAATTCACGTAAGATGATAAATAATAAGGAGAAACTAAAATGACAGTTAAAGTTAACGATTCTTGTATCGGATGCGGCGCTTGCGAATCAATTTGCGACGCAGTATTTTCAGTAGACGGTGTTGCAGTAGTTGATGAAGCAGCAGCTGCAGATAATATGGATGGCGTAAAAGAAGCTGCAGAAGCTTGCCCGGTTGGTGCTATCGAAATCGAATAGTTAAAAGACAAAAAATAAAAGAGGAGTCGGCATAATTGCCGGCTCTTTTTGTGTTTATACAATATTAAAAATTACTAGCAAATTTAAATTTGTTCAAGTTTTATAATTCCTATACTAAATCAACAATCCTGCACAATTACCCCGACGCAAAATTTTCTTGCAGGAATTATTTGAATCACAAGCTTAAAATAATTTAGGAGTTAAAATATGATAACAATCGGAAGATTAGTGTACAAAGCCAGTGGAATTATGTCAAAGAAAGGAATAGTTAAAAACAGTGAGAAAATCGGACGCAAACTGGCTGATGAAATTAAAACAGGTGAAGGTAAAGTTAAAATTGACAGAATATTTGAACTTCTAGAACGTACAATCGGCAAAAAGAAAGCATCAAACATTATTATTACAGATGATTTTGAAACCTTCAGAGATTTTGCCAGAAAAAATTGTAAAATGTCAGATGACGTTATCGAGGATACTTTTAAGCACAGCCTATCTTTGGTAATGCCTCCAGGAAAAAACGGAAAAACTTTACTTAGTTTAAGAACCTCTAACACTCCGACAACAGAGTCCTTAAACATTACAGCACATGAACTTGAACACGTTTTATATAACAATGTTTCATTTTCCGCTAAAATTAGCAGATTTATTATAAAAAACATGTCTGATAAAAAATATGAAAGTTTCCTTAATTCAACAACTAATATTTTCACTGAAACAATGACCGATTTTCAACTTGAACTTTTGAAACTATGTAAAATAGAAAAATCAGCATCTTACGGAATAACTGAACATAAAGCAGGAATGGAAGGGTTATTAAAGCAAACCGGATGTAAAAATAAAGAAGAACTTCACGATAAAATAAGGACAATTATAAGACAAGATGTTTTACTCCCACGATGCAATATACAAAACTTTTCACTGCTAAAGGTTATTCGTGACGGGCTTCAGGATGAAATACGTGCATATAAAGTCGGCGGAGCTGTTCAAAGGTATGTTGAACCAAGTGAAACTTTAACTAAATCTGAAATGTTTGCCAGACTTTGTGAAGAAGCCGCAAACGTCTTAAAAGCAGAACTTAAAAATCAAAAAAAGAACATATGGCGTATGATTTTAAGAAAACCTCCTGTAGATTACCACATACCAAAACCAATTGAATTTGAACGTGAAACTTCATATGTCCTCCCGTTTATTAACGTCAAACAATCCGGACAAAAGATTGACACAATATTAGAAAACAACTCAAAAACCCGAAAGAAGTTTGTAGGTTTTTCATAATAAAAAGGGCGAAGCCGTTTGGCTTCGCCCCTTGTTTAGTTAATACCCAATAATTAAACGTGAGCAACACTTGCTTGTTTAACAACAGCTTCAAGAGCTTCCAAAGCATCAGCAGGAAGTTTATCGATGCCGGCTTTTTCAGTTTCTCTTGATTTAACGAATTCAATTCTATCGTTCATACGAGCAACGAATTGAGATGCGTATTCTTTATTAGAGAATGAAGCGTCAAAGCCTTCAACATCCATAATTTCGATATCAGAGAAGTTTTCCCATTTGTGGAACTTAGCAGTACCTTCAACGATAGCTTCAATAATACCCAAAGAATGTTTAGGCTGAACTTTAGTACCCATAAATTCACCTGTATTCAAGATATAGCAATCAACGCCATCAGCGATTAATTGTTTGAATCTTGTATAATCAGTTGACAACGGATATACTCTGAATGGGTTAGCGTAAGGTTCAACAACCAAAGCGTTAGGGTCAACGCCAGCAGCAAGTCTTTCAGCTGAAGAACGTTTTGTAGCAAGAGTTGCACCCATTGCAGAACCCAAAGAAGCACCTGACAATTTCAATACAGGAGGAATTGTAGGGTCTTTCATCAACCAGAAAATAGCATTGATAGGCTGATCAATTCTGTCAACTCTGTTTGGTGACCAGAGTTTAGATTTAACAGCACGACCGTTACCGTTTCTGATATCTTCAGTAATAGAAACTACTTTACCATCAGCAAGAGCAATAGCCCCTGCGTTTTGCTGAGTTAAGATATATTTGTTATCGTCACATCCGATTGGATAATCTGCTGTTTTATCAAAGTAAGCAGGTTCAAGTGCGATAGTGTATTTATCATGAACATTGATGATGAAAGCGTCATCGTGAAGAACTGTGATATCGTATTTGTTGTTGTGTTTAGCGTGAGTAATTGTTGATTTACCTGAGCCAGAAAGACCAAATACAGCAACCTGGAATGATTTTCCGCCGTCTAGGTTATAACGTTTCATACCACCGTGGCAAGAAGCGTAACCGTTACGAGCAGCACAACCCCAGGCAAGAGTCAAAGTACCTTTTTTGTGTTCGCCGAAGTATCTCATACCGAGAATAGCAGCACAGTTGTGTTCAGGATCGAAGAAAGTCAAACCGTAAGGGAAATCAGGGTGGGTCCAATCAGGATCGGAGAACACATAGATATCACCATCAGGTAATTCTCTTGAATCAGCGTACATTTGAGCGTATTGTTCATTGATGTATTGGAAATTTAACATCCAAGAATACATAATATTTTCAAAGCCTTCCGGAATCATCAAGTGAGCTTTAACCATGAAGTCTTCTTCCAAACCAACAACAACTTCGGTTTTATACATCAATCTATCGCGAGAATTGTAAATAGCTTCACGGATAATAGGAAGCAAATATTTCAAATCGCAATTAGGTTCGCCGACGATTTTTCTTGCAGCAGCACAGCGGCCAACTACAGTACCGTCATTGAACAATAATTGGTTAGCACCTTGAGGCAAACCGAGTTTTTCCGGTTTGTAAACAGGCATGCCTGTTAATTCAATAGTACCGGAAGAAGCTTTTGCTAATTTGTAAGCTTCAGCAACAGACTTAACTTCTTCAACATTGTTACCGAAGAATGGAGCTGTAATAGTTGCACGAGCAGCTGAATACAGTTTTTTTAATTCTTCAGAATTTGTAAAAAATTCTTTTGTTGACATAATGATCTCCTTCTTTTTGTCAAATTTATAAAAACGTAAAAATACCTTCTTATACACATTGATTGTACCACAAACAAAAAAAGTCAACAAGTAATAAAAAAGGCGGCATATAAATGCCGCACAAATTTATATCAAGTATCAGATATTGATTAACTAATCACCCAAACACACAGCCTGAACGTGGCTGGTGCCGCGGTCGGGGTAGTAGTTGAGCAGGTTTGAGGCCGTCGGGTAGAAGCCCCTGTAGTATGC
>USHE01000134.1 GCA_900554385.1 uncultured bacterium
TTATATTTATCATCATTCTTATTAAAACCTTTTTACTAATATATTGCAATACGATGTTTGGTTGGATTATAATTATTCTATGGAAAAGACATTCTGGAATATTTATAAAACTTTTTTTAAGGTTGGAACTTTGCTTTTGGGCGGGGGGTACGTTATATTACCGCTTTTACAGGCAGAATTGGTTGATATAAAACAATGGATATTGCAAGATGAATTATGTGAGTATTATGCCCTGGGGCAAAGTGTTCCCGGAATTATTGCTGCTAATATGTCGATATTTGTCGGGTTTAAATTGGCAGGACAGAAAGGGGCGTTTGCGGCTGCTACAGGAATTATAACTCCTGCTTTTCTTGCTATCGTTTTGATCGCCGAAATTCTTCAAGAACTTACTAAATTTAAATTCATTGAAAGTATTTTCTGGGGAGTGGGAATAGGAGTTGTTATTCTTGTTATTATGGCGGTTAAAGAAATGTGGAGCAAGAGCGTTGTCGATAAGTTTTCGTTCTCAATATTCGTATCGGCGTTTATTTTATCTGCGTTATTGCAGGTATCACCAGCAATAATTATAATTTCGTCTGCTTTTGCGGGGATTATTTATAAACTTGCACTGGACAAATCGAAAGGGAATAAAAAATGTTAATTTATCTTCAATTATGCCTTGAATTTTTTAGGATTGGTTTATTCTCTTTTGGCGGAGGGTATGCTACCTTACCTTTTTTGTACCATATTGCAGATGTTTATAAATTGTATTCTCCACAGCAATAATCCGATATGATTGCTGTTTCGTCAATATCTCCAGGACCGGTCGTGGTAAATGTTGCTACATATTCGGGTTTTGTGACGGCAGGAGTTCTCGGGGCTGTTATTGCGACAACTTCGGTAATTCTGCCATCTTATGTCTTGGTAATTATTATTTCAAAATTACTGGAAAAGTTTAAAACAAACAAAAAAGTTCAGGCGGCAATTTATGGCCTTAAACCTGCGGGATGCGGACTTTTGAGTGCTGTTGCGTTAAATATTTTTAAAGATAATGTAACAGGATTGTTTGCTTTTTTCTTTTTTGCAGTCTTGCTGGGTTTGAGTTTTAAGCAAAAGCGTGACCCGTTGTTTTATCTCGGTGTTTCTGCTGTAGTCGGGCTTGTTGCAGGATTTATGAATTTAACTTAATTCGGCTGGTTAAACATTCTGTATTGAAGTGCCTGCATAAGGTGAGATTGTTGGATATCTTGTGTGCCTTCTAAATCTGCTATTGTTCTGGCAAGTTTCAAAATCCTGTCGTATCGGCGTCCTGACAACTGGTATTTTACTATAGCAACTTTAAAAAGTTCTTGGCAGGATTTGTCAATTTTACAGTATTTTTTTACAAGATTTGGGGTTAATTCCGAGTTCGTTAGTATGTTTTCATTTTTATAACGCTCTTTTTGGATGTTTCTTGCGTTTATTACACGTTTTCGTATGTTGGCAGAAGGTTCTGATAGTGTGCTGCAATTCAATAATTCTTCTGAAGTAAGACGCGGAACTTCTATTTGTAAATCTATTCTGTCAAGTAATGGACCTGAAAGTTTTGACAGATACCTGTTAATTTGAAATTCTGAACAGGTGCATTGTTTTTCTTTATCTCCTAAAAAACCGCACGGACAAGGATTCATTGCTCCAAGAAGCATAAATTTTGCAGGATATCTTATTGATTGTTTAGCTCTTGATATAACTATTTCATTATCTTCATGCTGGTGGCTTAAAACTTCCAGCACATTTCTCGGAAATTCTACCATTTCATCAAGAAAAAGAACTCCTCTGTGAGCAAGCGTTATTTCGCCGGGTTTAGGGTTAGAACCTCCGCCTATTATGCCGTTTGCTGATGCCGTGTGATGCACCGGTCTGAAAGGTCTTTGAGTCATAAGCGGTTCATCGTTTGAGAGTAGCCCTGAAATGCTGTATATTTTGGTAAGTTCAATAGCTTCTTCAAGTTCCAGAGGCGGGAGTATTGAGGCAAAGCATTTAGCCATCATTGTTTTACCTGAGCCGGGAGAACCCGTCATAAGCAGGTTATGCCCGCCGGCTGCTGCAATTTCAAGTGCGCGTTTTGCTTTCTGCTGTCCTTTTACATCTTTAAAATCAAAAAGATATTCTTCCTGTCCTTTTGATGAAAGATAATTCTTTATATCCATTTTTGTTATAGGAAGCGGATTTTCAACAAAATGATTGACAACATCACACAATGTTTCTGCGCCGTAAACATTAATGCCTTCAACAAGCGCTGCTTCTTTTGCGTTTGCGGAAGGGACGATTATGCTGCGGATTCCTGCTTCTTTAAATCCAAGCGCAAGCGGTAGTACTCCGGTTATTCCTCTTAGGCTTCCGTCAAGTGAAAGTTCTCCGATAAATCCGTAATCTTTTACTTTTTCTTTGTCAATTGTTTCTTCTTCAATAAGAATTCCAATTGCTATTGGTAAGTCGAAATTCGTTCCTTCTTTTTTTAAATCCGCAGGTGCAAGATTAATAACAACTTTTTTGCTCGGGAAGGTGTAGTTTGAGTTTTTGATTGCGGAACGAACGCGTGTCCTAGCCTCGTTTATTGCAATATCAGGAAGTCCTACTATTGCAACTCCCGGCAGAGAGTTTATTACATCTGTTTCAACATCCACAATATATGCATTTAGACCGATTACGGTTGCTGTATTAACTTTATTAACCATATTTCGATTATACAACAAATTTTTGTATTATAATATTTTTATGAAAAAGATGAAAAATATTTTAGCGATAAATTTTGGCGGTATTGGGGATGAGATTTTTTTTCTCCCTTCGTTAATCTCTTTGAAAAAAGAGTTTCCTGACTCAAAAATTACTCTTGCCCTTGAGCCGAGGAGTAAGAGTGTGAAAGATTTGACAAGTATTATTGACGACTTGTTTTTAATTGATGTCAAAGGTAAACATAAGTATGCGGAGCTTTTTAAGCTTATATTAAAAGCTCGTGCAGGAAAATTTGATATGGTATTTTCATCAGGCGGAAATAAATTTATCAGTGTGTTACTCTGGCTCTCAGGTATTAAAGAACGTTACGGTTACTATACAGGTGCTTTGAGTGAGAAACTCCTTACAAAAGCTGTTCCTTTGAATAAAAATCAATATGCATGCGATATGTATCATGATTTGGTTACTCCTGTTACGGAACATAAGACTTATTTGCCTGAAATTGATATTGCTCCTCAGCAAAAAATTCCTGAGTCTGTCTTGATACATCCGGGTGTGAGCAAAATGAGCGTTCAAAAAGGTATGATTAAAACAATACCTGCACAAACTTGGGCGGAAATTGTTGATTTACTACAAGAAAAAGGAAAACATGTTATCCTTGCAGGTGGTCCAGATGATAAGGATTGTATAGAAACAATTAGGGCAAATGTTAAAAATAAAAATTTCGAGGATTATTACGGTAAAACGAAAAGTTTGAAAGATTTAGGCGAATTAATTGCTAAAGCCGAGCAGTTTATTTGTTCTGATTCTGCGCCTTTACACGTGGCTGTCGCATTAAAAACTAAAACCTATGTTATATTCGGACCTACTGATGATAAAAAATTAATTCCTCAGTCGGAGCTTGTTGTACCTGTTAAGGCAAACGACAAATGTTCAATAAAACCTTGCCTTTGGGAGCATAGACAAACAACCTGTGAAAGTCTGGATTGCCTTAAAATTACGTCACAAGATGTTGTAAATAAATTATATTTGAAGTAGCATATCATGTGTACCCCAATTTTAGAAAGGAAATGTGTAATGAAAGCTCAAAGTATTAATCCAATGCAATCAGTGGCTTTTGGTGCGTTGAGACGCGATTCGGCGTCTATGTCAAAAACTTTATTTGATGCAGTTTCAGAAACTCCGGCAGTGAAGAAGTTTGGTGAAAAATTTGATGCGACTTTATCTATTGAGAGTTTCTATAGTAAAAAACATCCATTAAGATCGCAATTGTCTTTAAGTTTTGAAGATATAAAACCTAAGAGTGTTTTTGAGAAAATTAAAAAAAGGTTTTCAAAAAATTCAATTACATCAATAAATCTTAAAACTCGTGCAACAAATGAAGATGAATTTGTGACAAGTCTGGCAAATAAAGATTCAGACAGTGTCTTTAAGATATATAATAAAAAGCCCTTATAAACAGGGCTTTTTATTTAGGAAGGTTTTTGAAATAATCTTTATCTGTTAATGCTCTGGCTGTACAACCAAATCCGTTTCGCTTGTCGTTAGAAGTAACAGAGCAGAAAATTGAGGCTATTCCATATCTCGAGCCTTTTATTCCCATTGGAATAAGTTTTCCTGTTTTATTTTCAATTTGAAACATAAATAAATCGTGTCCAAATCTATTTGGCTTTTTATGAAGTCCATTTATGTCTACGGAAATACATATAGGATTACCCCCATCATTATCAATTAGAATGAACATTCCGTCAGTGAGAATAGTTTGCCCTTCATCAAAATTAGCATTATAACCTTTGTTGCCGTTATATGTTTTATAATCTTTTGATAGCAGTAGTCCGACATCATTATCTGTTCCATTTGATTGGCAGCCGTGTGTACCGCAGTCTTTGCCTTGAATTAAATATTTTTTCAGTGCAGGTGCTAATTGATGTGCGCCGTAATTTTCCTGATTAACAATATAGCCCTGATCAGTATTTAATCTTGTAATAGCTTGTGAGAGAATGCTATATGCTTTATTTAATTGGGCTGAATATTGAACACTGGCAGTATTGTTAATTAGTGCAGG
>USHE01000135.1 GCA_900554385.1 uncultured bacterium
AAAAGATAATAATTACCCTATTTAGGTAATTATATTTTATATAACTTTACGGAAGGAGATTATAATGAAATCATAAGCATTTACGCTTGCTGAAACACTTATTACATTGGGTGTTATCGGAATTGTTGCAGCTTTAACTCTGCCTGCTATTATTCAAAAACAACATAAAAAAGAATTAGAAACAGCATTTACCAAAAGCTATGCTTCACTGCAAAATGCAATAATGTCGCTTTCACCAGACACTTACGCTTCTTTATCTGGAAATGTGGCAGGAGCAAGCACAGTATTTTTTGATGACTTATTCAGCAAGTACAAAATCGTTAACTCGAAAAATGTCAACCTTAAATATTACAATAACAAAACCAGAAAATGGCAAATAAAAACATATTTAAAAAAGGATGGTTCGTACAATCAGTGCGCCGGATTACCGACAAAAATTATTGCCGACGGTTCTGCCATAGGTGCATCTTATAACTGTTTTACAAATTGGATTATACTTGATACAAACGGACCTCATAAAAAGCCTAACGCTCTTGGACATGATTTATTCTATTTTGGTTTTACAGACAAAGGAAAGCTTATTCCTCTAGGAAAAGAATATTACCATTGGGAAATGAATGGGAACTCAAATTTTTGCTCAAAAGATTCTACACATGCACAAAATGGAGCATCCTGTACATATTTTGCAGTCATAAATCAATGCCCTCATGATCCTGAAAAAACTTACTGGGAATGCCTGCCATAAACGCTATTATCAATATTATAAAAAACTCCCGCTTAATAAGCAGGAGTTTTTCATTTTTAATTAATATTAAACTACTATTTCTTCAAGAAATCGGGAATTTCAATGTTGGTAAAGCTTGAAGAAACTTCCGGCATTGGACGTCTAACATTAGACTGTTGAACTCCTGCTGATGTATTAAATGAGCTTGCGAAAAAGTCTGACGCACTCATTTGTTTAATAGCAGCTTCATTCTTTGCTGATTCCGAAGCCTGATTTTTCATTTCAAACCCTGTTGCGATAACTGTAACTTGAATTTCATTGTTAATATTTTCATTAACCGCAGTACCGATAATAACAGTTGCGTCATCAGTAACAGCATCGTGAATAATATTAGCAGCATCTGAAATTTCGTGAAGTGTCATATCAGGTCCGCCCGTAATATTAACGATTACGCCAGTTGCACCATTGATTGAAGATTCAAGCAATTGAGAATTAATAGCGATTTCAGCAGCCTTAACAGCTCTGCCTTCACCAGTACCGCGACCGATACCCATAAGTGCTGAACCGGAAGCCTGCATAACGCACTTAACATCAGCAAAGTCAACGTTAATAAGACCCGGAACAGTAATGATATCAGAAATACCCTGAACACCTCTCAAGAGGACTTCATCAACAATAATGAATGACTCTGTAAGGGATACCTGTCTATCAACAACTTGAAGCAGCTTATCATTTGGAACAACGATAACAGCATCAACAGCTTCTCTAAGTTTTTCCAAACCCTGATTAGCTTGATTTTGTCTTTTACGACCTTCCCAAGAGAAAGGTTTTGTAACAACAGCAATAGTTAAAATACCAAGTTCTTTAGCAATTTTAGCCACAACAGGAGCTGCGCCAGTACCAGTGCCGCCGCCCATACCTGCTGTAATGAAAACCATATCAGCACCGTCTAAAGCTTCTGTAATTTCCTGTTGAGCTTCTTCAGCAGCTTTTTCCCCAACTGAAGGATCTCCGCCTGCACCAAGACCTGCTGTAGATTTAGTACCGAGCTGAATTTTATTTTTAGTTTGTCCATATTCCAAAACCTGCAAATCGGTATTCATCAACCAGAATTCAACACCTGACAAACCTGATCTAATCATTCTATTCACAGCATTACCGCCGCCGCCGCCAACACCAACTACTTTTATATTAGTAGGATTTATAGGTGAACGGGAAGGAGCTTGAGCATTTGGTTCTTCTTTTTTAGCAAAGATATCTGATACGAAATTTTCCACTTTTTTACCTCTTTTATTAAATATTAACTTATTTTCGGTTATATTTTGTACCCGATAAATATACGAGTACCCCCAATAGTATATTAACATACTATTTTAAATAGGCAAAAAGTACAATAATTTAATATGAATTATGAACAAAAGTTAATATAAACTTTAAATTTTTGCAGGAGAAACGCCCCAGTGGAGCTTATCACGAAGAATAGCATAAAAATCAGTATTATCCAGCAGGGCAAGCTTTGCGCTGCAATCCGATTTTTTTATGGTAATTTCAGACGAAGTTTCAAAATATTCCTGTCCGTCAGCAGAAATAACATATTTTTTATCTGACTCACAGGATGTAATTGTAATAATCTCATTATCCGGAATTACGAGAGGACGGGCAGCAAGAGTATGCGGACAAATAGGCACAATAACAATCGCATTCAAAGACGGAAACAATACAGGTCCGCCTGCTGATAATCCGTAAGCCGTTGAGCCTGTTGGAGTTGAAATAATTATTCCGTCTGCAAGATAATCACACACAGGCTTATCATCAATTTTAAGAGTAAATCGTGATGTTCTGCCTGTTGTTGAGCCTTTCACCACAAAATCATTTAATGCAATAGAATTCTCATATTCAAGCATAACTCTATCTTCAACTACGAAATTACCTTCGATAATCTTCTTCACTGATTTTTCCAGATTATATTCCGACGATTGCGATAGAAAGCCCAACCGACCGAGATTAATCCCGAAAACAGGAGTTGAAAACTTTGAAAAAAATCTAGCCGTTTTCAGAATTGTACCATCACCGCCGATTACAAATACAAAATCATAACCAGCTTTTAGGTTATCAATATCAAGAATTTGAGCCTCAAGACCATATTTTTGCAAAAATTTTTCCAGATTATTCTTAACATAAGAAGCTCTATCAATATTTGGATTATAAGCAATTGCAAACGATTTTCTTTTCATAACAAGACGACAATAGCATAAGCCCAAAAATAAAACAAGAAGGCGCGGAATCAACCGCGCCTCTTTTTATCGTTCATTATTATTTAAGCCGGCATACAGCTCTCAATCCGCTGTTATATCGCCAACTATACCCCCATTGAGAATTTACAGTACCAAAAGATCTTTGTTCATACTGTTCAGGATGATCAAGCGGTATATCCTGATCTACACCACCTACTTCAATATTAACAGGTCTTTTCCCTTCATGATCAGAGCATAACGCAAATTTAGGCTCTATCATGCCAATAGATGTGGCCTTACCTGGCTTATAAGTCAAATTAAAAATATGCTCTCGTATTTTAACGGTCGGGCTACCTTCATAAATTAATGGAACAAACGAAGCCAAATCTTCCATAGATGGGAGATTTTGAACACCTCCGCATTCTCTAACCGCTCCAGCCCAATAATCTGTGTCATAAGGACAAGTTCTTATACCAAGCTTTCCTTCCGCTACAGCTTTTTCACATTCTTCTTTTGTCATAGGAGTAGGCTTGAATATACAGCCCCATCGCTTACCGTTTGCCGAAAAAGCATACTCATGCGTACAAAGTTTTTCAAAACTTGCATTGCCGGTCCAGTCTTTATCGCGAATAGTAAAACCTGACGGAATTGATTTTTGTTTGTATCCGGGATTTATATTAACATTAAGACTATAATATCCATTATTAAGAGAACAAGCTTTCACCTGATTATAGGAAGCTGTCATAACCTTATGAACAGAATCGCTGCTTGTAGTTATAGTATAAGTTCCACACGAAGCAGCATTTCCCTGAGGACAATCAACATCTAAAATTGCACAATACATTTCTTTAGTTATATCAACCGTCAACTCGGTATCCATACCTTCAAGCGAAACAGACTGGGAAGTCCAGCTTGAAACATATCTTGTATATGGCGAAACCTTTATAGTATAAGTATTTGCAGGCAAATTGCACGCTTTTAAAGTATTTCCTTCTGTCTTAAAACTTGACCCTGAAATAGTATATTTTCCGCACACACCAGGCGCACCGCTCACACAATTCACATTCAAGGTTATACATGCTTTAGGAACTTCTGAAAAATTAACCTTTATAGCTTTATCGGCATTTTTAACCACAACCTCTTTTTTGTTATCAACCCAATCACTTTTCCACCCTTCAGCAGGATTTGCAGTAAGAATATACGTACCATTTTTCAAACCGCAATATTCAGCCGAAGGACTAACTGTACCGTTTCCTGTTATACTCGTCCTTATACAATATGTTGGAAGCTTGATATTTGGTTCTTGCTCAACAATTTTACCGTTTGTTAAAATATAATAAGTAAATTTATCCGGAAGAGGACACGATGTAGCATTATAGCTGCAATTTGGTTCTTCTTTACCATTTACGTCAAAAGTTACAGGAGCATAACCATTTGAGAAATCGGTAACAGGCAAGTACCAATCAACATTATCAACTCCTGTAAAAGTTTTTGCTCCAAAAGTACAATTTGCAGCACTTCCTGACCGTTTGTTAAACATTTTCGCATACAATTCACAGAATTTAGTTCGTCCGGAATAAGTTTCTCCTACAATTCTAACAGCATCAGTATTCATTAGCCCATAAGTTCCATCTTGTTTCGTCCAGTATAAACCTTCATCTTTTACAATTGCAGTTACGTTATTTTCTAATGCAAAGTAACTTTTTTTCCTCATTGCTTCAAGTTTATCCGGCATCGCTTTTTG
>USHE01000136.1 GCA_900554385.1 uncultured bacterium
CGTTTTTCTCTTTCTTTGGTTCATTTCTTTCTCTTTTACACGCAATAAAAGAGAAAGAAATGAACATATTCCAATAACATATATTATGTAAAAATTTAAAATTCTTGCGTAGATAACATGTTTAAAGTAGAATATTGGTATCGATAATTTAGTAAGAAGGGGATATAAAATGGCTATTGAAAGACAAAGAGTTATAGAACAAGATAAAATGCAGAGAAGACACAACTTTGATCCTGTAGAAAGTAATTTGACAGAAGAACAGGTTAAACTGGAAGCTTCAAGATGTTTGAACTGCAAAAATCCACGCTGCGTTCAGGGCTGCCCTGTTAATATCCAAATTCCGCAGTTTATTCAAGCTATAAAAGAAGATAATCTTGATAAAGCAGGTGAAATTATTCGACAAACAAGCATGCTGCCTTCTGTGTGCGGTCGTGTTTGCCCGCAGGAAAGACAATGCGAAGGGAACTGTGTTCTCGGAATTAAAGGCTCTCCTGTTGCAATTGGTGCTTTGGAAAGATATGTCGGTGATAATACAAAAGCTGATATGCCTGAAATTAAACCGTCAGGTAAAAAAGTTGCAGTTGTTGGTTCAGGTTGTGCCGGTATTACAGCGGCTGCCGATTTGAGAAAAGAAGGTCACGAAGTTGTTGTTTTTGAAGCCCTTCACAAGCTTGGCGGTGTTTTAAGATATGGTATTCCTCCATTCAGACTTCCTAGAACTGTTTTAGATAGAGAAATTACTAACTTAAAACAAATGGGTGTAAAATTCCATACTAACGTTATTGTAGGTAAATCAATTACCTTGAAACAGCTAAAAGATGATGGCTTTGATGCTATATTTATCTGTTCGGGCGCTGGGTGGCCCAAAATGCTTCACGTTCCAGGTGAAAACTTTAACGGCGTATTTTCAGCAAACGAATTCCTAACACGTGTAAACTTGATGCACGCGGGTCAACCTGATAGCCCTACTCCGTTAAGAGTTGGTAAAAAAGTGGCTATCTTTGGCGGCGGTAATGTTGCTATGGATGCGGCAAGAACTGCTGTACGTGTTGGGTTTGAAGAAGTTTATATTATCTACAGACGTACGGAAAAAGAACTTCCTGCCCGTTTAGAAGAAATCAGACACGCAAAAGAAGAAGGCGTTGTGTTTAAATTCTTGTATGCTCCAAAAGAAATTATCGGAGAAGATGGTTATGTAAAAGCTGTTGATCTTGAAGATATGGAGCTTGGTGAACCTGATGAGAGCGGACGCCGTAAACCAGTTTCTACAGGTAAAGTTGAAAGGGTAGCACTTGATACGGTTATTGTTGCCCTGGGTACAGGACCTAACCCGATTATTCAACGATCTGCAGAAGCTGAAGGTTTGGAAATTATTACGGATAAACGCGGGTATATTACAGTTGACGGTGAAACCCGCTGCACAAATATTCCTACTGTTTACGCAGGCGGTGACGTTGCTCCTGTCGGAGAATCTAATGCTATTAACGCAATGGGTGCAGGGAAAAAAGCCGCTAAGGCAATTAATGAATTATTAAAATAGGTGACAAATGGACAAATGTTCATTTAGAAAATTTATATGTTCGGCATTTGCACTTTTTGTCTGTGCAATGCCGGCATATTCTTTAGAATTGGACTTATCTGTAGATGAGGAGATTAGGAAAAATTATAATCCATCTCAGCTTGAGCTGGATGCATTGCCTCCTATACCTGAGATAAAAAATAGTGCGCCAAAGCCTGTTGCGCCACCCCAAAAAACTCCTGTAACAAGTTCTGCGCCTCCAAAAGTCGTTCCGACAACTGATTTCGCTACCAAAACAGGTAAGGTAAGAAATGATTTGCCCAAGACTTCGTCTGAGAATGATTTTACTGCAATAAAAATAAAGAAAGGAACAAAATTCCTTGTAAAATCTCAAACGTCAGTTTCTGATTATTCACGAGCCGGAGCTGTTTTATCGTTCGTATCAACAAAACTTGTTACAAAACGCTATATTACTGTTCCTGTAGGAACTGTTTTTAAGGGTGTTGTTTTAGAATCTCATGCCCCGCAGCCAGGCGGAAACGGCGGATTGATTGTGATGAAGGCAGATAAAATGATTTTAAACGGCTCGACAAATTCAATTGATGCTAAAATAACAAAAGCCGGCGGGAAAAAGATTTTCTTTAATAATATAAAAGGCAAGCGCAGCTACTGGAAAGGGGTTGCTCACCAGATAGATAAGGGTGAAAATTTCTACAAAAAGACCCGCAGAACATCGAGAAAGCTTGCTGATAACCCTGTAGGTATACTAATTTCTCCAATTCCTACAATAACAGGGATTGCAGTGTATGCAGTAAATTTAGCAGGCTCTCCGTTATTTTCTGTTTACTATAAAGGCGGACGGGTATCACTTCCTGCCGGAACTCTTTATGAGATAAAATTGCTTGAGGATTTGTATATTTACTAAATATTATTCATAATTCGCTGTACATTTTCATTACGTTTTTCACGTGCTTTTTGTACGGTGTTGATTGTTTTTTCTTTCTTTATTTGTTCGGTTATGTTTTCTTTAGTAAAGTTTTCAATATTGATGTTGTTGTAACACCAAGAATATGCGAATATTATTATTACAAGAAATACTATTTTGAAAGCCATAACAATCTCCTTTTACTTATTATTATAAACGACATCTGCATTTTGTGCAAGTTCTTGTCCTATCTTTTGATATAAAAATGCCTTTTGTTATAAAGTTTTACTAGTTCAGCTTTTATATACTCCAACCATACGATTTATTGTTACAATATTGTTTAATATGCCAATTTAGATTATAATATATCCGTTAATTTTTACATTTTAGAAGGGAGAGATTATGATTAAAAAGTTGACTGCTCCAAAATCATTGTTCGCATTTCTTGCAACTCTGCTTTTGGGTGTTTCTCCTGCTTTTGCGGGGGAAGCTGATTTGGTTGTCCCGAGTATTAAAGACATCAGCTTAGACAGTTACAACCTATTGCTTATCGGTATGGTTATCTCTGTTATAGGTCTTATATTCGGGTTTATCGAATTTTTAAGAATTAAAAAATTAGATGTTCACAAAGCTATGGCAGAAGTCGGAAATACTATTTTTGAAACTTGTAAAACTTACTTAATTCAACAAGGTAAGTTTTTACTTGTGTTGGAAGTATTAATTGGCTTGTGTATTGCTTTTTACTTTGGATATCTTCAAAAAATGGGGATTTCAGGGGTCTTAACTATTCTTGGCTGGTCTGTAATCGGTATTCTCGGTTCTTATGCCGTAGCCTGGTTTGGTATCAGAATGAATACTCTTGCTAACGCAAGAACTGCGTTTGTTTCTTTAAAAGGAAACCCGCTCGATATCTTGAATATTCCGCTTAAAGCAGGTATGTCAATAGGTGTATTGTTAGTATCTGTTGAGTTAATTTTGATGTTAACAATTCTTTTATTTGTACCCGGACATCTTGCCGGTGCGTGCTTTATCGGTTTTGCAATCGGTGAATCTTTAGGTGCATCTGCACTTCGTGTTGCAGGTGGTATCTTTACAAAAATCGCTGATATCGGCTCTGATTTGATGAAAATCCAATTCGGTATAAAAGAAGATGACCCTCGTAATCCTGGGGTAATTGCCGATTGTACCGGTGATAATGCAGGTGACTCAGTTGGTCCTACTGCTGACGGCTTTGAAACTTACGGTGTAACAGGTGTTGCGCTTGTTTCATTTATTCTTCTTGCTGTTATCGGACAGGAAAATCAGGTTCTTTTGCTCACTTGGATTTTTGTAATGAGATTTTTGATGATTGTAACTTCTGTTGTTGCATACTGGATTAACGGTATTGTTGACAGAATTTATGCTAAAAGAGCAGAAAAATTTGATTTTGAACAGCCATTAACAAATCTTGTCTGGCTTACTTCTATATTATCAATTGCAATGACTTTCGGCGTAAGCCACTGGTTATTGTCGTCTTTGGGCGGAAATTTATGGTTAGTTCTTTCCGTTATTATTTCTTGCGGTACATTGGGCGCAGCGTTAATTCCGGAATTTACAAAAATCTTTACTTCACCTAAGGCAAAACATACGGCAGAAGTTGTTACCGCTTCAAAAGAAGGCGGTGCTTCTCTTACAATTCTTTCCGGTATTGTTGCAGGTAATTTCAGCGCATTCTGGATTGGTATGGTAATTGTTTTACTTATGGCTCTGGCTTATGTTGCAAGTACTCATATCCCTGCAAGTACAATGATTTATCCGTCCGTATTTGCTTTTGGGCTTGTTGCATTTGGTTTCCTCGGTATGGGGCCTGTTACAATTGCTGTTGACAGCTATGGACCTGTTACCGATAATGCTCAATCAGTTTACGAATTGTCTTTGATTGAGTCAATTCCTGATGTGGCAGGCGAAATCGAAAAAGATTACGGTTTTAAACCTGATTTTGAAAACGCTAAACAATATCTTGAAGAAAATGACGGTGCGGGAAATACATTCAAAGCAACTTCAAAACCTGTACTTATTGGTACTGCAGTTGTAGGTGCTACCACTATGATATTCTCCTTAATCCTTGTAATTCAAAACACACTTGGTATTGAGCCGGAAGCAATCTTAAATATGTTAAACCCATATACATTGTTAGGTTTGCTGACAGGCGGTGCAGTAATTTACTGGTTCAGCGGTGCTTCAATGCAGGCTGTTACAACTG
>USHE01000137.1 GCA_900554385.1 uncultured bacterium
ACCTAAAAACTGGTTAAGTCACACATTAATCGTAAGAACGGTTTCGGGCTAAACGATACTAATATATCCGTGTAATTCCTACAAAGGTCAGGCTAAGTGGCTTGTTAAACATCGTTCCAGAGTATTGTCGTGGCTCAGCCACTAGAATTTTTTTAACTTTGCATAAGCTGCATCCATGGCTTTTTTGCCCTGTTTGCCAAAGTCAATCGTGTACATCATGCTTTCGCCTACTTTAATAACATCAGTTATGTGCCCTATGCCAAGTTTATCGTGAAAAACTCTTTCTCCAACATTAAAAACATATTCAACAGTCGAAGTGCCTTCGATTGCTTTTTCTCTTTCTTGCTCTTTTATCGAGTCTTCATAATCTTTTTTACGTTTTTCCTCAAGCATACGTTTAATTGCATTGTCTTTGAAAAATTCCTGAACTTTTTCATCATCACGAGCCTTATTCACTTTGGATTTTATGAGAATAGTCCTTTGCGGAGTGCGTTTAGGCTGTTCGTATCCGTAGGAAGATTTTTTCGGCGAAGTATTAGTGGACAATCCTTTTGTAGGTGCGACAAAACCTTTGCCAAATCCTGAAGATGGTTTTATTTAACCGTAGCTGTCACTTTGAGCTGACGAGTATGAATTATCGGATTTTCCTGTTTTAGCCTTAGATACAGCGTTACGGAAAGTCGATCCTTCGGACATACTACCTTCAAACGAGGTCATATTCATCAACTGGCGTGGAATTTCTTCAATAAATCTTGACGGATTATAGTACTTAAATTCCCCCCACATCTGACGGCGTTTTGCGGATGTAAGATAGAGTTTTTCCTCCGCACGTGTAACCCCTACATACATAAGGCGTCTTTCTTCTTCAAGTTCCGAATTTGAATTAAATGTTCTCTGGTGCGGGAAGACGCCCTCATCCATACCTGCCATAAACACAACAGGAAATTCCAAACCTTTTGCGGCGTGGAGTGTCATTAAGGTTACATTGTTTGCAATTGTATCCATGTTATCAATATCGGAAACGAGGGCCACCTGAGCCAGAAATTCACCTAAAATATTATCGTCTTCTTCCGGTACAAATTCTTCAGCAACGTTAACAAGTTCCTGCAAGTTTTCAATATCAGCTTCGGCTTCCGGAGTATTTTGAAGCTGGAGTTCGGCTAAATATCCTGATTTTTCAATTACAAGAGTTACAAATTCACGCAAATTATAATTGTCTTTAGCGTCACGGAACTTTGTAATAAGGTTTACGAAATCCGTAATTTTTGAGCGGGTTCTTGGCGGAATTTCATTATCTTCCTGAATGCGCTGTGCCGCTGCAAAGAGTGAAATATCTTCCTTGTCTGCAAAATCCTGCAAGCGTTTAATGGTTGTATCACCGATTGAACGTTTAGGAACGTTCACAATACGGCGGAAACTTTGTGAATCATCAGTATTATATATCAATTTTAAATATGCAATAATATCTTTGATTTCCTTACGGTCATAGAACTTCAATCCGCCGTAAATTCTGTATGGAACACCTGCCGCCATACAAGCTTCTTCTATCGAACGGGACTGAGAATTTGTACGATACAAAATTGCGTACTGGTTATAGTTGCCGCCGCTGTTTTGTTTAATTTTACTTACTATAAAGTTGGCTTCATCAGATTCATCCTGTGCTTCAAAGTAATCAATCAATTCCCCTTCGCCCTTGTTTGAGTAAAGAACCTTGTCCACACGCTCGGTATTATTTTCGATAATAGCGTTTGCAACGTTAAGAATATTTGCTGTGGAGCGGTAATTCTGTTCAAGTTTGATTAATTTTGTATTTTTAAAATCTTTCTGGAAATTCATGATAATTGTATAATCAGCACCACGCCAGCTGTAAATCGATTGGTCAACATCACCTACAACACAAAGCGAACGTTCTGCGGGGATTTCTGCCAATTTATTTGTATATAGCATATTTACAAGGTTGTATTGTGCAAGGTTTGTGTCCTGATACTCGTCAACCATTATGTGTTTAAATCTTTCATAATATTCGGTTCTGATTTCAGTATTATGGTCAAGTAGTTTAACAGTCAACATTAACATGTCATCAAAATCTATTGCGTTATTATTATTGAGCGTATTTTCATATTCTTCATAAATCTGCGCAATTTTTTGTGATTTAAAATCTCTTGCGAATGTAGCAAAAGTATATGCGTCCTGCATTTTGTTCTTCGCATTGGAAATAACGGATTTTACAAGTTTCGGCTGATAAATCTTATCATCCAAATTTAGCTTTTTAACAGCCTGTTTAATAACCGCATTAGTGTCATTATCATCGTAAATCGTAAAGTTTTTATCAAGTTTCTTGCCTGACGGAAAGCTGTAACGGTCAATATTTTCACGCAAAATTCTGCCGCAGATACCGTGAAATGTTCCGACCCACATGTATTTTACTATACTTTCCCCAATCATACTGCCAAGACGTGCTTTCATTTCTTTTGCAGCCTTGTTGGTAAATGTTACCGCAAGAATATTCTGCGGTTTAACTCCATTTTTAATCATATATGCAATTCTTGTCGTAAGAACTTTAGTCTTTCCACTTCCTGCACCTGCAAGAATTAACAACGGTCCTGTAACTGTTTGAACAGCTTCTTTCTGCTCTCTGTTAAGATTTTCCAATATATTTTCCATATACCCTATTCCCAAAATTAAAGTTTTGTGTTATAATCAGCATAATCGAAAAAAATATTTATTGCAATTACTTAATTACGCCCACCGCCAAACCCGCCGGGCGACCGAGTTAAAAGAAAGTAGGAAAAATGGCAGATATTGACAAAACAGTTTTTATGAGTGCTGATGACAAAAAAGATCAACAACCTTCAATTATGGTTCCTGTAGATGATTTAGATACAGTTAATGTAGATTCTCCACATACGATTGATGAGCTTGCGCAGGAATTAGCTACCATAAGACAGTCTGCCAAAAAAATTGCTATAATCGGAAGCCGTAACCTTCCAATCACACACCAGCAAATGATTGAAACCCTTTCCACTGCACTTGTTATGCAGGGTAATACAATTATCACATCAGGTGGTTCTTCAGGTACTAACGCCGCAGCTATACGCGGAGCAATGAAAGCTAATCCTGATAAATTAAAAGTTATTCTTCCGCAAACTATCGGTCAGCAGCCTTCTGACGTTCAAAACCAGCTTATTGGTGTTCCTAATATTGTTGAACACGCAGACCGTGCGATGATGACACTTGCAGATGCTTCAAGAGTATGTAACAGAGAAATTATTGACGATTGCAACCAGTTAATATGCTTCTTGTCACATACAAGTAAAACCCTTCATAATGCTGTTCAGTACGCAGAAGAAGGACATAAAGTTATTACTGTCTTTTATTTAGACTAGCAGATTGGGCAAATGCCTTATGAATGATTTAATAAAAAAGTTGAGCGGTAAAAACAAAAATGATTATGAACAAGCCGCAAAAGATATGATTGATAATGCAGATGTTGCATTGTTTCAGGAACTTGTTTTGAGTGACGATTTTTTGTTTGATTTTGTAAAACAAAATGTTGCTGACCGTCTTGCCAATGCCTGCAATGAAACAAATTACAGAAACTTGTTGAAATTCTTCTGCTGCTATTCACCGTATTATGACGATTTTATTGTTTCAACTCTCGCAAAATATGCGGATGAGGATTTAACAGATGAAATTCTCGATATCTTTGAAAACGGCACAACAGCTGAAAAAACATATTGTGCAAAGTATTTTTTCTATATTCAAGACCCGCTTGCATTAGAACTCCTCAGAGAAAATTCCTATACAGATAATGAAAGTTTGAATGCAAATTGTGCGGCAACCCTTGGTATTTTTCAGGATACTGTTTCCTACAATCAGGCTCTTGAAAAACTAAAATCAGAAGATGAATTTGAACAGCTTTCTGCCGTAAAATTTCTGGTTCTCTATGGAAACAAAGACGCTGTACCGGCAATTCTTGAAACAATGAAAACGTCCACAATGGCAGAAAATATTGCAGGTGAAATTCCCTACTTATCAAATCTTTTTGAACTGTTAGACAAATCCAAAGAAGATGCACTTCTTGTTATTAATCATATAATAAATGGACTGGGTGAAATTTTAGGATTACCTGCCGTATTTGATTATGAGTTTTATGAAGTTCTTGAAAGATTAATAAGACAGGCTGATGACAGCAAAACTGCTGTTGTGCTTATGAATGCATCAGAAAAATTCGACACCCTGACAGAAAATGACGAGTATTTATTTGACGAAGATAAAAATACCAAAAACGAAATTTTGGATATAAAAAAACTTCTGGGTTCAATAAACAAAAAACAGCTAAACCCGCTTGTCTTATTCGAATTAAACGAACACAGCCCGTTTGTATACACCGCACTTGATTTTGCGGAAGATGTCTTTGCAATTCGGGAACTTTTAAAATGCAATAACCAAACAATTATCCTAAAAACAGCTGAAGTTTTGAAAAAACTCGGAAACCTTGATGAACCGACCAAAACCGTTGCACTTTTAAAAGTTACGGATGACAACATAAAATCAATCATCCGCGCACTGTAAGCAATGGCAAGGTATAACATATTTACACTAAATATCGTATAAATCGTCACCCTGAACTTGTTTCAGGGTCTCAAATATAAC
>USHE01000138.1 GCA_900554385.1 uncultured bacterium
AGGCTTTGGGATTGGGGTGTATCAACAGTAATATTAAAATCTGGTCAAAAAGGCGGGTATTTCACAGGTTATAGTGGAAATGTTTATTTCACAGATTTTTATACAAAAGATGTGGTCGATACTACCTGTTCAGGTGATGCTTTTAATGGTGGGTACCTACATGCAATTACAAACGGCTACACTCCAATGGAAGCCGTGAAATTTGCTTCCGTTATTGCAGGATTGCAGTCTTGAAGTATTGGTGAAATAAAAAATATTCCATATAAAGATGATATAGCTGAAATTCTCAAAGAGGTACTCTAATGGGGAAAAATGTAGCGATTTCAGGATATTACGGGTTTGATAATTTTGGAGATGAAGCAATTTTAGCATGTTTGGTTGATCATTTACGCTCAAGAGGTTCAAATGTTGCTGTAATTTCAAATAATCCTAAAAAAACGTCTGCAATGTTTCAGGTTTTTTCAGTTAAAAACTTTAATCTTCTTGCGGTTTTTGCACTTCTTTCAAATTCAGACGTTTTAATTTCGGGAGGTGGAAGTCTTTTGCAAGATGATACAAGTTTTAAAAGTCTGTTTTACTATTCAACAGTAATCAAACTTGCAAATGCTCTGGGCAAAAAGGTCGTTATTTTTGCTCAAGGAATTGGACCTTTACAGCGTCCACGCTCCGAAAAAATAGTAAAAGAAATTCTTTCAAAAGCCGCTTTGATAACTGTCAGAGATGAAAAAAGCCTTGAACGAGTTAAAAACTGGGGCTTTAAAGCTTCTCTTGTAAATGATCCCGTTTTTTCTTTAGATTTGCCAAGGCATGAACAAAATTCAGGTATTGTTGGCGTTCAGCTTAGAGATTGCAAAACTATGAATGATGTTTTACTAAATAAGCTGGCGGATAATATTGTCAGTGAATTTCCTGATAAGAAAATTGAATTGTATGCGTTCCAAAAATCTATTGATTTAAAAATCTGCAAAATCTTTGAAAAAATGCTTAAAATTAGAAATCCTGAAATTCAGGTAGAAATTTTACATTCATTATCTCAAGTTGATTTTATAATAAAAATTTCAAAACTAGATTATATGATTGCCATGAGATTTCATGCCGTGCTTGTTGCTATAAAATGCGGAGTTAAGACGCTTGCAATTAATTATGATGCAAAAGTTATGAAGCTTGCTTATGAGGCTTTAACTCCTATTTTAACAATGAATGGCGATGACGATTATGATACCGCATTTGATAAAATGAAGTCTCTTGACGTCAACAGGTTATTAAGTTTCTCTAATAGTAAGCCTTTTGAGTGGAATTTATTTGATTCAATTATCACTTAGTGCCGTCATTTTCATTATTGCCAAAAAGTCTTGTGTATTCGGCTCTTAATTTTTTATCAATTTGTGTAGAATTTGAATTAATTAACTGGTCTGCGCTGTTTGCAGCTTCTTCAGCGGTAATATGTCCGTCATATTTCCCGTCATTGATAGAATCGTAGGTGCTAAATACTGCAGCCATTTCTTTCCAGTCAACTTTTCCATCACCATTTTGGTCTATTTTTTTGAAAGAAGTTGTAGCAAAGTTTTTGTATTCTGTTTTCTTAGCTTCAGTGGCATTTTTGCCTAAAGCCGCATTTAGGGTATGTGTCGTAAATTCTTCAAGAGTAATTTCATTATCTTTGTTTCCTGAGGTTTTGTCCATGTGCGCAATATATGATTTTGCAAAATTAGATGTATATTCAGCGTATTTTGTATCTTTTTCTTTGCCGGCAGCCTTGTCATTCCAGTCAGACATTACAAATTGAGTAGTTTTGCCGGATTTTGTATTAGCATCAAATTGTTAACCTAGTTCAGTAGGATGTTCCGCAAATTTTTCAGCTGCTTTATTTTTAGTCGGTGCTAAAGTTTGCGTTGTACCAACTTGTTGCTGTAACATCTGGTATGGATTCATCATCATTAATCCGTTGCCGCCCTGAGCTTTTAAGTATTCTCCGAGGGCATATCCTTGACCATAGGCTTGCCCAATTGCCATTTGAGTATTATACCCATTAAACATATTCATACCGTACCCCATGCCCATTCCCATAGTGCTATAGCCAAAGCTGCCCATGCCGCAACCACCCATAGGATATGCAGCCCAGCCTCTGCCAAATGTTCCGCATCCAAAAACGCTGCCACCTATTGAACAAGGTGAATTCATTGCTTTTGCAGTTGCATAAAAAGTTCCTGTTTGTAGGGTACTTTTGCCAATATTTAAGAACATGTCGCCTAGTTTATTAAGACTGAAAGCCATAATTAATCCTTATACTTTATACTCTTATATATAAAGTATTTAATATATATTTAATTGCTAAATAGGCTTGATAGTGGTTAACATAACTTAACAATGTAAAATAAAAGAGAAATCTTGACATTTTAATATTTTTTGATTACAATGAAAGAGCTTGAAAATTGAATAGCAATAAGCCCTGGTGGCAAGACTCCGGTTTTGACTAAGTGTCGAAAATGGAGGGGAGGTAGACGTCGTTTACTGCTTCCGCTAAGGGTATTGAAAATCAAATAGTATACGCCCTGGTGGCGGAATCGGTAGACGCGTTGGACTTAAAATCCAATTGGGTTAATCACTCAGTGCCAGTTCAAGTCTGGCCCAGGGCATTTTAAAAAGAACCTTCAATAGAAGGTTCTTTTTTATAATATTTTTATTTACAAGCATAAGCATTCAGAGCAAGAACTAAGAGAAATTCTTGTGCAGACTTTTGAACAGTTATCGCCGGAAGACAAAGAAAAAGCTATGCGTCTAATTCTTGAGTTAAAATTATAAAAACTCTTTTAATTTTCTAAAAAATCTTTGAATTCCTGAACTTTTGCACTAATTTGTAAAATAAGCTGTTCCAATGAACACGATACATATTTTTCATTTTTAAGTTTTGATTTACCAAATAATGCAGGATGAATTATGTTATCATAAAATGCATTTTTAAATTCTTTAATTGCTTCATAATCTTTTTTATCAATTATTGAAACATAATCACAAAGGTATACAAATAATTCAGCCAGCGTGTATTTTCCCTTTTGAAGATTGTTTGCTGATAAATTCTTTTTGACTTTTTTTAGAGATTGCTCTATCTGTGCATAAATTTCAAGTAAATGTTCTTTCTTTTTTGGCAGAACTTTTGTAAAATAATCAATTGTTTGTTGATACCCCGCTTCCATGAGGTTTACTCTTTTTTCAGCGGCAAGGTTAAAGTCAACAATATTTATATCACCTGTATTTATTACTATGTAGTCAAATTTGTCTTTATTATTATAAATGTCCATGATAAATTCTGTAGCAATAATTGTGGCATAGCTGTAAAGAGAATTTATATATTCGATTGTGTTTTTTTCGTTGCCTTCAAAATCACCTTCAAGACGAAATTCAAGAATTCTTTCATCTTTTGGCTGAAGTGTTTTTGAAAGCTTCCACATTGGCGAACTTTTTTGTAAATCCCCGTCAACAAGAACTCTGTTGTTGTATTCATAAGGTTTCATCAGACCCGGCATACTGCATGAAATTCTAATTGCTGTGGCGACTTCAAAATCAGGAGTTTCACACTTTGAAAATTCTTTGCACTCAAAACTGGACAGGTCTGTTGTAATAATAACAAGGTTTTTGTCCAAATCGTTAAAAGTAACAGCCTTATGTGAGCCTTTTTTGTATTTCTCGCCGTAATATTTTTTTTCAATTAATTCTCTAAGCCAATCAAGAAAAACTTCGCCTTTGCTAAGTGCAAATTGAGGTCCTATAGCAAATTGTAAATCTCTAAACAGTTCAAAATTGACCTGCATAAAAACATCTTTTAATTCTTCCGCATTGTAGCCTACTGCTATTAAACCTGCGATTACCGAACCGACCGAAGATCCTGCCACTGTATTGGGATTAATGCCGAGTTCTTCCATCGCTTTTAACGTTCCGCAGTATGCTGCTCCTCTTATTGCTCCGCCTCCGAAAAGGCATGTATATTCAAAAGATTTCTTATTCATAGTTTAATTATACTCTCTTTTTAAATTTTATGTCTGTATCAAACAGTGTATCTCTATAATAATTAATATTATCTGTCGGAAGTTTATAATCGTTTTTTAGATTTTTTTTTCTTACAAAAACTCCGTATCTTTTACCATTGAATACATTAACCCAAATATTCGATTTTTTTAATACGTCGTATATCGGATAATCGTTTTCTATTATCATTAAATCCGGCGGAAATCTATCAAGAATTTCTTCCCAATATGGCAGTACCAGATAGAATTTTTTTAATAAAGGAATCATTCCGTCATAGTAAACTTCTTCGTATCTGCCGTCCATAAAAATTACGTTATTAGGATAAAGCTTGTATGCGGCGTAGCTTCCAATACCAAAATTAACAAGCAGCCTGCCTTTCAGATTATTAATTTTAATAAATTCAATCTCTTTAACAGGATAAGCTTCAAAGTTAACCGGAATAGAGATGTCTTTAATTGCCAGAGAAAATAGAGTCATTGATATCAAAACTGCATATAATACTTTGTTTTTCCACTCAGGAAATTTTATTTTAGATATAAGTG
>USHE01000139.1 GCA_900554385.1 uncultured bacterium
TATAAAAAGAGAAATGTTACATCTAAATAGCAAAAATATTATTATATAATGCAGCAAGCTATATTATTAGCTGAAAAAGATTATGGGGATATGCAGTACTGGCTGCCGGAAGATAAAAGTTCAGAAGGTGCTCTTAAATGGTTTAATGCTTATCTTGCTCCAAATATGAAGGTTTTGAGCAGGACTAAATTAAGTGATCGATATTATCAAGTAGGGCTTTCTGACGGAAGCGGATTTATTGCTTATAATGTAGGCGATACGTATAATAAGGTTCATATATTTTATTGTACTGAACTCAAATATTGCGCTATTGAACGTTATGACGGTACAACTTCTTTTCTTTTTACTATTTTAACTGATGGAAAACAGGCAAAATTTGTGGCAGGTCTTAATGCTACGCAAAATTTTTCTAGAGATGAGCTTTTGAAAAGATGTAAATATGGAGATTATGATATTCCTGATGTATCAAGTATCAGTACTAAGCGTCACACATGTGCCAAGTTAATACAACATGACGGTTGGGAAATAAAAGATGATTATCCGTGGCGTCCGTCAATTATTGAGAAAAAGTAACCTAAATTTCGCGTCTGCCTTCAATTGCTCTGGCAATAGTTATTTCGTCTGCGTATTCTAAGTCTGCACCGACTGGTAAACCAAATGCAATTCGTGAAATTTTTATCCCGAACGGTTTTATTAATTTGCTTAAATAAAGACTTGTTGCTTCTCCCTCAACAGACGGACTGAGCGCGAGGATTACTTCTTTTACCCCTTCGTCTGTAAGTCGTGTCAGTAATTCCTTTATTCGTATGTCGTCTGCTCCAATCCCGTCCATCGGCGAGATTAGACCTTGTAAAACGTGATAAAGTCCTCTGTATTCATTAGTTTTTTCAATAGCTATCAAATCTTTCGTTTCCGCAACTACGCAAATCGTAGAACGGTCACGCTTTGTTGATTGGCAAATTTCGCACGGACTTGTTGAAGAAAGGTTAAAACATATTTCGCAGGTGTGCGTGTTTTCCTTTGCTTCAACAATACTCTGTGCAAATTTCTGTACTTCCGACATTGGCATTCTAAGCAGATAAAATGCCATTCGCTGGGCCGATTTCGGTCCAACTGACGGGAATTTTTGAAAATGCTCTATTAATGTAGCTATTGATTTCGGGTATATCATTAGAAATTTAAACCCGGAATGCTCATTCCGCCTGTTGCGGCTTTCATTTTAGCTTCCATTTCTTTTGAAGCTTTTGCACTTGCTTGATTAATGGCAACTGTAATCATATCTTCAAGTTCTTCTGCAGTTTCACTGCTGATTGAAAGTTCAGATGCGTTTAATTTAATTGATTTAAATTTACCCTGACCATCGCAGATAACTTTTACAGCACCGCCGGCAGCTTCTCCGGTAAGTTCCATTTTAGCAAGTTCTTCTTGAGAAGATTTCAATTTTGATTGAATAGACTGTGCTTGTTTCATAATTTGCATAATGTTCATATATATTTTCTCCTTAGTCTGTAAGATGCATGTTAAGCTTTTGCAGCATCCATATTTTTATAATACAATAAAAATATGCAGAGTAAAACTTATGTTTCACAATCTTTAAGAAACGGGCGTTTAATGAGGTGGACATATATGCCTCTAAAGGTTTATATTGCGCCGATGAAGTTTTATTCAAAGCAGGGCGAGGATTATAAATACAGGCAAATGGTCCGCCGTGCATGTGAGGAATGGCAGACTGCAACCAGAGGGAAAGTTTCTTTTACTTTTGTAAAAACGCTTTTGGAATCAAATGTTAATGTAGACTGGAAAAGGGTTGAAAGAAAAGCTCTCGGTCATTGTTATTTTTCTTTTGACGGTGCAAATCGTCTGTATGGTGCAGAGGTTGCGATTGGGCTTACTGATGGTTATATCCACGGAGATTACGGGGATGAGAGTGAAGTTTATCATACAATTTTACACGAAATCGGGCATGCTATAGGACTGGGGCATAGTCCCTACAAAACAGATATTATGTACACCCCTCACCAAAAAGGAATTCATAGAGTATCTGAAGGGGATGTTCTTACTGTGAATTGGCTCTACAGGCTTCCGCAAGGGGCGACTGTTGCCGAAGTCGCGTCCCAGTTTTCTATGGGCGGGTCAGATATTGATGAAATAATTTATAGAGTCATGAATAGAAATACGCCTAGTGAATTTGAAAAAGTTAAAAATAATGTTCAAGTTCCTGAGCGGGATTTATTGGATGAACAAGAGAATATTGCGCTTTTGAGAAAGTATCACATGGCACTTCAAAATGTTACGCTTTCTGACGATATGAAAAAGTTCTTCTTAAATAATAAAAGAGATAATCAAAAATGAGGGTTGTTCTTCTAGGCAAAGGTGAAATGCTTTCTAACTTAATTCGGGGGGGAATGCTATCCGGAGCTGAAATTGTCGGTGTTTTTCGCTATGAGCGGTTAAAGTTTTCTCCTATAAAGATGTTTTTGCATGACTTTTTTAACAGTTCAGCAGAATTAACTCTTATAAAGAAGTATAATTTGACAGATTTGCCGTTTAAATCTGCAAATTCTGCGGAATTTAAGAACTTTTTAATAAAAGAAAATATTGACCTTGTGATTGTTGGTACTTGGTGTGAAAAGATTAAGAAAGAAATCTTTGAAGTTCCTGTAATCGGAACAGTGAACGTACACCCGTCGCTTTTGCCAAAATATAGAGGACCTAATCCTTATTTACAGACAATATTACATGGCGAAAAGTATTCAGGTGTTACATTTCATCTTATGAATGAGAATTTTGACCGCGGGGCTATTTTGGCTCAATCTGAGATAGAAATACTAGACGGTGACACAGGAAAAGAATTAAGACAGAAAACTGTGTTTAGAGCAAGGCTTATGTGTGCAGAGCTTATTGAAAAGCTCGTACAAGGGTTTGTAATTCCAATTCCGCAGGATGAGTGTAGTGCCACTTATTTTGAAAATGTTAAACCGGAAGAAATGACGCTCGATTTCCAAAAAGAAACCTCTGTCGAACTTTTAAGACGTATAAGAGCATTTCATCCCTGGCTTCCTGTCTACTTTCAATATGGCAAAGTTTTTTTTAAGGTTAATCCTTACCATACGGAAATTCTCGCAATGTCAGGAGAGCCTTCAAAAATTATCGAAAAAGGCAAAAATTCCGTGACTGTTGCAACAATTGACGGAAAAGCTTTGAGGATGAATAATCTTCAGCTTTATAAATTTCCGTTTTTAACAGGTTTTGTTATAGACCGAATAAGTATTTAAGTAGTTTCTCTGTGTATTTACACTGATGTTTACCTTCCCAGGTGAGGTCATTGCAGTATAAATAATCAAGATTTCCGTTATATACAACCCATGCAGCGCAGGCAAATCCCGCATTTTGTATACAATGCTTTATAAAATATTCTGTGCCATATCTTGCGGGGGCGCCGGACGGTATCAGTGTATTATTGAAAATATAGAAGTAAAAGAAGTCGATACCTACTTGATTTGGAGGTTTTGCACCGTTTATATCAACGTAAATCTGCCCAAAGTCACTTACATTGCTTGCAGAAGATGTATTAAACATAATCATCGTTCCGTCTGCTAAAATTGCTGCCGAGCGGTCAGAAAGAATATTCCAATTAACGTAAGGAGAACCGTCAATGTTTTTATAGGTTCTGTTGGGGTAGCAGCCTTTGCCTTCTTCGCATATTTTTACTGTATTAAGGTGTTTAGCAATATTGTGCAATAAAACTTTTTCACCGCCAAAGCCAGGTTCCATTGAAATCCCCCAGCTGTCAACAGGTCCGTTTTCCGCAACTGCTGTCAAAAGAGCTTGCTGGAGCGTTGAATAGGTTTTCTTAAGGCTTGCTGTTGTCGTTTTATCTCTTACCGTAACTGAAAGTACCTGATAAGTCATCGTTGCTATCATTCCGATAAGCCCTATTGTTATTAAGGTTTCTGCAAGTGAGAACCCTCGTTTTTTAAAATCTGAAATCTCTTTCCCCATGCTCAATCTTTTCCAAATCTTCATTAACCGTGTTTTTTATATTTTCATTATCTAATGTTTCTACTTCTTTGGCAATTAATTTATTTCCGATTTGTTTTGTCGCATCTGAGGCGTAGTCTTGAAGGTATTCTTTCAGCGTCAGTATTGCATTTGGGTGGCAGAAGTTTTTTATTTGTTGTTGTTTACAAATCTCCATAAATCTGTCCCCTGTTCTGCCTTTTCTGTAGCATGCAGTACAGAAACTCGGCAGATAACCCAAATCCATAAGCCATTTTATAACTTCATCAAGCGGACGTTTATCAGAAATATCAAATTGAGCGGAATCTTCGTTTTCAGGCATTGGGTTAAAGTAACCGCCTACACTGGTTTTTGAGCCGCCGCTCATTTGAGATATCCCTAGGAGAAGGAGTCTTGCTCTGCATTCTTCTGATTCTCTTGTTGAGATAATCATGCCGGTGTACGGTGTTGCGATACGTATGCAGGCTACAATTTTTGCATAAGTATCGACATCAATTCCGTTGAGATC
>USHE01000140.1 GCA_900554385.1 uncultured bacterium
GCATCCAAAATCGCAACAAGAGAAACTTCAGGGATATCAAGCCCTTCACATAAAAGGTTAACTCCAATCAAAACATCAAATTCCCCAAGCCGCAAATCTCTAAGTATTTCCACACGTTCGAGCGACTGAAATTCGCTGTGCAGGTATCTTACTTTAATACCTTCCTGAATAAAGAAATCCGTCAAATCCTCTGCCATGCGCTTTGTAAGAGTTGTAATAAGAACTCGTTCATTTTTATCCGTACGTTTTTTAATTTCTTCTTTAAGATCATTTATCTGAGTATCTATAGGTCTTACGTGAATTTTAGGATCAACAAGCCCTGTCGGACGAATAATCTGTTCTACAAGCTGAGTTGATGTAGAGCGTTCAAAATCAGCAGGAGTTGCTGAAATATAAATTTTTTGACCTACCCTTTCAAAGAATTCTTCGCTGGTCAAGGGTCTATTATCTTTCGCACAAGGCAAACGAAAGCCGTATTTTATCAAAGTATCTTTTCTTGCAGCATCCCCATGACTCATACCTTTCAACTGCGGTAATGTAACGTGAGATTCATCAACAACTGTCAAAAAATCACCTTGAAAATAATCTAATAGCGTAGCTGGAGGAGAACCGGGAGGTCTGCGTTCTATTATTCTTGAGTAATTTTCAATTCCAGAACAATATCCCATCTCCTTAAGCATTTCCATATCATACTTAACTCGCTGTTCAAGTCTTTGTGCTTCGATAAGTTTATTTTCACTATTAAGTTCAGCAAGCCTCTGTTGAAGTTCTGCACGAATTAACCTCATAGTTTCCTCAACATCTTCATCATAAGAAAGATAGTGAACCGCTGGATAAATAACAACTTTATCCGGCATTTCAATAATCTCACCCGAAACATTATCAATTCTTACAATCTTTTCAATCTCATCCCCAAAGAAATATATTCTTGTAACAACTTTTTCATAAGCTGGCATGATTTCAACAATATCACCTCGAACTCTGAATGTGGAACGCTCAAGAACAAGGTCATTTCTTGTATATTGCGTTGTAACCAAATGATTTAATAAAGCATCTCTATCAACCTCATCACCAACATTTAGTTCAACCGACCCCTTAAAATAGTTTTCAGGAAGCCCTAAGCCATATATACAGCTAACTGACGCTATAATAATAACATCGTTTCTTTCATACAAACTTCTTGTTGAATTATGGCGTAAACGGTCAATTTCATCATTTATGGAAGCTGATTTTTCGATATAAGTATCAGTACGCGGGATATAAGCCTCAGGCTGATAATAGTCATAATAGCTGATAAAATATTCAACAGCATTATCTGGAAAAAGTTCTTTAAACTCATTGTAAAGCTGGGCAGCAAGAGTCTTATTATGAGCAATAATAAGTGTAGGTTTTTGAAACTTTTCAATCACATTAGCAATAGTAAAAGTTTTTCCGGATCCTGTAATCCCAAGAAGTGTCTGCGCATCATCTCCGCGCAAAAGACCTTCCGTAAGCTGTTCAATGGCTTTTGGCTGATCTCCTGACGGTAAATATTTAGAATTTATTTTAAACCTGCGTTCCATAACAAAATTTTATCCCAAATTAATATAATAGCAAATTTTTTCTTTTACGTATATTATATGTATGCAACAAGGAATAAGAAAATTGCTTTATCCGGTAAACTTTACATCCACAAAAACAAAAAATACGGAAAATGCTCAAAACAAGCAAACTTCAAAAAAATATAACGATCCATTAAACAAAAATTGGATGGTTGCATTGTCATTCTCCAATGAATTAGGAGCGGCAGTGTATGAAATTTCGCCAAAATTAAGCCAAATTCTCTGGATTCCACCTTTAATGTACCTTGGTGCTGACATTTACGATAAATATAAAAATGACAAAAACCATTACAATCCCAGCAGAACAAGAGCCTTTGAACAAGCAATTTATCAAGGATTGAGCGGATTTGTACTCCCGACATTTGCAATACTTGCCGGTCAAAAAGCTACTTCTCCCATTGCAAAAATGCTTAATAAAGGGATGAGCGTTAATGCAAAAAAAGAAACCCTCAAACACTTTAACAACGCAATAGACCAGTGCGTGGGTGATATTTTTACAGATAAAAAGAAATTTAAAAGTTTCTTCTTAGACTCTCTTGAGAATAAAATAAGAGCCTGCAAAAACGAAAAAGCTTCCGACCCGATATGGAAAAAATTTTTCAAAAAATGCAGCGGCAAATACGCACTTGCAAACTGTAAAACAGAAAAAATTATGGAATATGCCCGTGAAAATGTAGAAGTTCTATACAAAATCAAAGAAGACTTATTAGCACACAAAAAACCACCTGAAATTTCAAAAGCAAATTTTAAAAAATACATGAAAGAATACCCAGTTTTAAAGCAAACTTATGGAGAAAAATATGCAAATAATGCCCTACGGTACTCTTTAAAAACCTACCAGAATAAATTATTATTCGGAAACAAACTTCTAAAAACCATAGGCGGCATTGTCGCACTTATTATAAGCATAAAACCTATCGACAAGTTTGTTAAAAAGGTCGTAATGCAAAAATACGTTGACCCCGGACTGCATAAATTCAACCAGGCAATTCTTGAAACCAGCCTGCTAAAAAATCACATAAGAAATAACAAATAATTATTTAAATCGTTCTTTAAACGATTTAGGTAAATTTTCACCAGGAGTATCCGTCTGCAAAGGGACTTCACCCTGTGATGGTAAATTATACATATAACCGTTTTGCTCATGAACTAATACATCCGTCAAAACAAGAGAACCCGATTTATTAAGTGAACATTCAGAAATTCTATCAATAAACATCTCTTTATCAAGTTGTATAACATAATCAAATAAGTCTGCTATCTTTGCTTTAGCCTGTTTTTCAGTAAGTTTTTCTTTTTGAGAAAAACGAGCAGAAAGTTTAGTTACCGCATCAAAAACAGACTCAGCCCTTATCGTTGAAATTAAAGGGTAACTATGTCTGCTTGTATATCCGCAGTTTAAATCATACACGACATAATCTGTAACTGTATATTTCAGGCAGTTTTCAAGATTTTCAATATCGTCATCCGCCAAACCTTCGCAAACAAAACTTTCGCCATGAAGTATATTTGACATTTGAAACAGAGTATATTTACTGTTTAGCCCTAAAAAAGCTTCAATATACGATGTTTTACCACTGTCAGCACATCCGGACAAAAGGATTGAATTTTTCTCGTTAATTAATTTCGATAAAAATTCAAAAATATTTTTATCAATAAAACCATTATTTACAAGGTAATTAAAATCCGTTTTATCACGAGAATTTTTCTTTATTGTTATTAAAAAATCACTAACAGGAGGCATAACAACAGTTATTATCAAATTTTTATAGCCGAATTTTAATACAGATTTCCCTGTATTTATTTTAGAAGCATTCAACAAACGTGCTGCCAGAACATCCGCCTTTTCTATCATCATGCCTGTTTCAATCAGTGAACCTTCTTTTTCAACAAGCACAGATTTATTCTTTCTTATACAAATAGACCGGATTTTATCATCAGCAAGCAGAATATCAACTTTACCAAAGCCATAGACTGAATTGGAAAGTTGTTCACAAAGAGCCTCAAATTCCATACTACCTAAGTTACATTTTTCATCACGCAAATACTTATCGACAAAAGCTTTTATAAGTTCCAGTTTTTCCTTCTCTGAATATTCAAACCATACAGGAATAGCGGACACCTTTTCTGAAAGATTTTGAATAAGTTCATCAAAATCTGAAAAACCGTCAGTAACTTGTACTGGCTCAGCAGGCATCTCAGAAACTTCTTCTGTTTTAAATCTATCCTTAAACCCCATTACCGCTAACCTTTCAGAATATTGTCAATGCTATCAACAGAAGATGTTGCATATTTTTTTATCAAAATTTGTCTATGAATACTATCCGCAACATGGATTGCCAATTCTTTATAACTTCTTGCGACATTTGACGTCGGATTAATCTCTGAGACAGGCACACCCTTGTTAATTGCAGCCATCATTGTGAAATAATTATTTGGAATTTTCCAATAGATTTCTTTGTTCAAAACTTTTTCAGCATCCTCAGCCTTAATCTCATCATTTTCCATTAACCTGTTTACCAGAATTTGAACTTTTTCATTACTATAGCCCAGTTTTCCAAACAAATCCAAACAACGCTGGCAATTTCTAAGAGCCGGTAGATTTATACATGTTACAAGAAAAAGCAAATCAGAATTATCGAGAGCTGTTATGGTTTTTCCGTCAAAAGTCGCATCCGTATCAACTACGATATACGAAAAACTGTCTTTTAAAATCTCGAATAAACGTGCAACCTGCTTTGAGGAAATATCATTTGCCTGTTTGAAATACGGAGGATCTGCAAGCACATAAAGACTAGTATTTTTGTTTCTTTCCAAAGTACTTAACATAAAATC
>USHE01000141.1 GCA_900554385.1 uncultured bacterium
TTGTATAGTTCAATTTTAAACTATTTTTTATAATATTTCAATAAATAATTAAAAAAACCTTAAGGATATTAAATATTTACAAAATTCGTTATATAAATATAGTGTAAAAGGTTAGTTTAAGAAGGAGAATAAATATGTTAAAACCATTAGGCGACAGAATTGTTGTAAAAGTTATTGAAGACACAGAACAAACATCAGGCGGAATTTTTATCCCTGACAGCGCAAAAGAAAAACCTCAAATAGGTGAAGTTGTTGCTGTTGGATTGGGCAAAATGAACGACAAAGGCGAAAGAGAACCTCTTGACGTTGAAGTTGGTCAAACTGTTCTTTATGCTAAATATGCAGGAACTGACGTTAAACAGGGCGATGTTACTTATAAAATTCTTTCAATTAAAGATGCATTGGCTATAGTTGAATAATCAGACAAAAGGAGAAATAAAAAATGGCAAAACGTATTGTATTTGATGAAGAAGCAAGAAAATCGCTTCTTAAAGGTATAGATGCTGTTGCAGACGCTGTAAAAGTTACACTCGGACCAAAAGGCAGAAACGTAATTATTGAAAAGAAATACGGCGCACCTCAAATCGTTAATGATGGTGTTACAATTGCAAAAGAAATCGAACTTAAAGACGGCTTGGAAAATGCAGGCGCACAATTGTTAAAAGAAGTTTCTTCAAAAACAAACGATGTTGCAGGTGACGGAACAACAACCGCTTCTGTTTTGGCGCAAGCAATTGTTCGTGAAGGCTTAAAAAACTTGACAGCAGGCGCAAACCCAATCTCTATGAAACGCGGTATTGACAAAGCTGTTGAAATTTCTGTTAAACAAATCAAAGATATGTCAAAACCTGTTAACACTAAAGAAGAAATCGCTCAGGTTGCAGCAATTTCAGCAGGAAATAACAAAGAAATCGGCGAACTTATTGCAGAAGCAATGGAAAAAGTTGGACACGACGGTGTTATTACAGTAGAAGAAAGCAAATCTTTCGGCACAAATTTAAAAGTTGTTGAAGGTATGCAGTTTGACAAAGGTTACTTGTCACCATACTTTGTAACCGATGCAGAAAGAATGGAAGCTGTTCTTGAAGATGCTTACGTGTTCTGCTGCAACAAGAAAATCAATTTGATTTCAGACTTAGTTCCATTGTTAGAACAAGTTGCACGTGATGGCAAATCATTGTTATTAATCGCGGAAGATGTTGAAGGCGAAGCACTTGCAACATTAGTTGTAAACACAATGAGAAAAGTGTTGAGAGCAGTTGCAGTAAAAGCTCCTGGTTTCGGCGACAGAAGAAAAGCAATGCTTGAAGATATCGCTATTCTTACAGGCGGAGAAATGTTCACAGAAGAACTTGGCATTAAGCTTGAAAACGTTACAACTCAAATGTTAGGTTACGCAAAACGTGTAACTGTTACAAAAGACGAAACAACAATCGTTGTTGGCGATGCAACAAAAGCAGCTGTTCAAGAAAGAATTCGCTTAATCAAAAAACAAATCGAAGCTTCCGACAGTGAATACGATAGAGAAAAACTTCAAGAACGTATCGCAAAACTTTCAGGCGGTGTTGCAGTAATCGAAGTTGGTGCAGCTTCTGAAGTTGAACTTAAAGAAAGAAAATTGAGAATTGAAGACGCCCTTAACGCAACAAGAGCTGCAAACGAAGAAGGTATCGTGCCTGGCGGCGGTGTTGCACTTGTTAGAGTTCAACAAGAACTTGAAAAACGTTTAGGCTCAACAGAATTTTCATCAGACGATGAAAAAATCGGTTTCAAAATCTTAACAGCTGCACTTGATGTTCCGTTAAGAGCTATTGCAAGAAACGCAGGAGCTAAAGCCGATGTTGTTGTTGATACTGTACTTTCACACGAAGGTGCTTATGGTTATGATGCATTGGATGACAAATACGTTGATATGTTCAAATCAGGTATTGTTGACCCTGCAAAAGTAACCCGTTCCGCACTATTGAACGCAGCATCAGTAGGATCAATGTTGTTAACAACAGAAGCAGCAGTTGTGGAAATTCCTGAAGAAAAACCTGCAGTACCAGCAATGCCGGGTGGCATGGGCGGTATGGGCGGCATGATGTAGTGAATCAGCCAACTCTTAGACATTGTCTTACTAAAAACATGTATCATCGCTTTTGATGGTACATGTTTTTTAGGTTTTGATAAAAAGTAACGGTGTTCAAGCAAGCACTGATTTTTATTTTACTCAAACAACTCGCTAGAAAGGTATCGTTCACCGCTATCGGGAAGGATTACCACAATAAGTTTGTCTTTATTTTCCGGTCTTTTGGAAAGCTCAATTGCAGCCCACATAGCCGCACCTGATGAAATTCCGCATAAAATCCCTTCTTCTTTTGCAAGCCTCCGTGCTGTTTCCATAGAAGCCTCGTTTGTAACAGGAATTATCTCATCAACCACACTTCGATCAAAATTCTCAGGAATAAAGTTTGCCCCTATACCCTGAATTTTATGTCCCCCTGCCTGTTTTCCAGATAAAACTTGTGAACTTTCAGGCTCTACTGCAACAGCTTTTATTTGCGGATTTTTAGCTTTCAAACCTTTAGCAATTCCTGAAATTGTACCGCCTGTGCCAACTCCTGCAACTATGATATCGACTTTTCCATCCGTATCAGCCCAAATTTCTTCGGATGTAGTCAGCACATGACTTTCCGGATTAGCAGGATTCGCAAACTGTTGCGGAATAAACGAATTTTTTATTTCACGATGAAGATCTTCTGCCTTATCAACTGCCCCCTGCATGCCTTTTGCCCCATCAGTCAAAACAAGCTCCGCCCCATAAGCCTTCAAAAGCATCCTACGCTCCAAGCTCATTGTTTCAGGCATTGTCAAAATCATTCGATACCCCCTAATAGCACAAACCATAGCAAGCCCAATTCCTGTGTTTCCGCATGTTGGCTCAATTATAACTGAAACTTTATTTATAAGTCCTGCTTCTTCTGCCCTTTTTATCATATTAAAAGCCGGTCTGTCTTTTATCGAACCTGCGGGATTTTTTGACTCTATTTTTGCAACAACTAACGCCTTTCCGTCATTGATTTTATTAATTTTTACAAGTGGAGTATTTCCAACTAAATCTAATAAATTTTCTGCTATTTTCATTTTTCTCTCCTTTTTTGACGAAAACCTTTGCATAGGGATATGCTTCTGCCGATTTTACTAAGTTTTTCTGCCATTTCGTCATAATTCACCCCAATTTTATTTGGATAAATCTCATATTTACCTCTTGCGTCTTCGCAAGTCACATTAGGCATAACAACATTTGCACCGCTCTGCAAAGCAATCATACGTCCGTTCGGATTGAGAGTTTCCATTGCCGTTGTTGCAGGAATATTTATATCAGGCAAAAGCAATCGTGTTAACGCCATAACCTTTAATGCCAATTCAAAACTACCTTTTTCTGCATTTTTAAGCGGAGTATTAGGATGTGGAATTAATGGTCCTATTCCAATCATATCCGCATCCAATTCTTTAAAAAACAAAATATCATCAGCCAATGACTCAACGCTTTGCTCAGGAAGCCCGACCAGACATCCCGTTCCTGTTTCAAAACCCAGTTTTTTCAAATCATAAAGACAACGTTTTCTATTTTCAAAATCAGATTTAGGATGCATTTTTTTATACAAAATCTTATCTGTGGTTTCTATTCGCAACAAAAATCTGTCAGCTCCGGCTTCCTTTAAAAGCTTGTATTCCTCAAAATTTCTCTCCCCGATACTCAATGTCACAGCGACATCAAACTTTTTAATTTCACGAATAGTTTCAGACAAATATTCTGCACTAAAAGCTAAATCCTCACCGGACTGCAACACAACCGTTTTGTACCCAAAATCAACAGCAGAAACCGCTAGTTTAAGAATTTCGTCCTTATTAAGTCGATATCTTTCAGCTTCAAAATTTTCAGCTCTTATCCCGCAGTACATACAATTACATCTGCAATAATTTGAGAACTCAATTAAAGCCCTTAGATGAACGTTATTTCCGACAAACTCACTGCGAACGTCATCGGCGGCTCTAAAAAGTTCTTCATTTATTTCATCACTATTCAGTAATAAAACAATTTCGTCTTTTGTTAAACTATGCTGTATTCTTGCCTTTTCTACAAGTTTTTTCATAGATTAATTATACACCAATTCAATAAAATATGTTATCGGAAGAAAGAGAAAAACGTGACCAATTGGCTTGAGTCAGCATAAACCTTTGGTTTACGGATTTTCATAAACCGACCTGAGGTCGGTCAAGGCTACAGTCACTTAACGAAATAATAACAAGCAGTGTATTGTTTGAGGAACGTTAGTGACGAGTTTACACTGCTTTGATTGAGTTTAGTGACTGTATATAATCAGCGTGTTTCTTT
>USHE01000142.1 GCA_900554385.1 uncultured bacterium
TCAATATACATTCTGCTGAAGCAGATAATGCCCTTGCTTACCTAAAATCAAGAAGCATTTCACAGGAAGTTATGAAAAAATTCACACTCGGAATTGCCCCGAAATCGTATACGACACTTTATGATGTATTAAAAAAAGATTTTTCCAATGAAGTTCTTGAAAAAGCAGGATTGATAATTATGGGACGTGACAGTTACATAGACCGTTTCAGAAACCGTGTAATTATTCCTATACAAAACGAACTCGGTGAATACGTGGCATTTGGCGCACGTGCGTTAGAAAAGGAACAAAGTCCAAAATATTTAAATTCTTCGGATTCTATAATCTATAACAAAAGTAAACTGCTTTACGGACTTTACACAGCAAAAGAAGCAATAAAAGAAGAAGACGGCGTAATCCTTATGGAGGGCTATTTTGACGTAATTTCCGCTCAAGCCCACGGTATAGGAAATGCCGTTGCATCTTGCGGAACTGCTCTAACATCAGACCACGTAAAACTTTTATCACGTTACTGCAAGTCCAGAAGAATTTATCTTTCGTTCGACACAGATTCAGCAGGACAAAAAGCTACAGAAAGAGGTGCTTCTATAATAAAAGAAGCCTTTGAAGGTTTAGGAAATATAAAACAATTTGACGAAAGTTATATCTCAACCTCAGACGATAAATATTCATGCGAAATACGGGTTATAGCCCCTCCGGAAGGCAAAGACCCCGACGAATTTATTCGCTCGGTCGGTGCAGAAAGCTACAGAGAATTTGTAAAAAAGGCTCCGCTTTTGATAGATTTTCAAATAAATAACCTGCTTAAAGAAAGAAATAATTACAAAACACCACAGGAAAAAACCAGATTTATAAAAATGGTTCTGCCCGTATTAATGGAAATTAATAATGAAATTATCCGTTCGGAATATACAAAAATGGTTGCCGATTCTATCGGAATTGATGAAACCGCACTCGAACGAGAAATCCGTAAACTAAAGAATAGTAATAGTTTTGAAAGAACAGAAGAAAAAGATATAAAAAAAATTGTTACGAAAACGTTAACAATTTCTCAAAAAGCGCAAAAAAATTTGTTGAGTGTTTTTTTTGTAACCGACAATCACTTAACATTTGCCCAAATTAACGAAATGATTGACAGCTCGTACATTACAGACGAAACATTAATAAATGTAAAATCTACAATTGACAAATTGATTTGTACCGTAAATAATGTAAAGGAATTAATTGAACAATTGTACACGGAATATATTGAAAAGCCTGATATTCAAAACATTTTAACCGACTTAATAAGTATTTCCGAAACATTTACAAATCTCAAACCCGATGACTTTAAGTGCGTAATAGAAGAAAATATTGCAAGGATTAAACGTTGTCAATGGGAAGATGAAAAAGAAAAAATAAGAAAATTATATAAAAATGCAGATGAAGATGATACAGAAGCCCTAAAACTTCAAATGCAGCTTAGAGATAAGATAAATAATAAATTGAAATTGGAGAAAATGAATGACTAAAAAAAGACAACCGAACTCCTCTATTATAAGTGTTCTTGATGACGAGAATTTGGATTTACGCGATATAGACGAGGATGGACAGTTAGACGGCGAAGCTGATGGTGTTAATTACATGAACATGGACATCAGCACAGACAATATTGAAGATATTGTTACCGAAAAAATGGGCAGCAAAATGAATCTTGACGATATTTATATGATGAATTCGCACGAAGAAGATTCCTCCAATGATATGGAACTGCCAAAAGGTATCGCTGTCGATGACCCTGTAAGACTTTATTTAAGAGAAATCGGAAGAATTAAATTACTTTCTGCCAATGAAGAAATTGAATTAGCAAGAAAAATACTGGAAGGCGGAACACCGGGTGCAATTGCCAAAAGAAAATTAGTTCAGGCAAATTTGCGTTTGGTAGTAAGTATTGCAAAAAAATACGTAGGACGCGGAATGTTATTCTTAGACCTGATACAAGAAGGCAACCTCGGACTTATCCGTGCTGCTGAAAAATTTGACCACGAAAGAGGCTTCAAATTCTCAACCTATGCAACTTGGTGGATAAGACAAGCAATCACAAGAGCAATTGCAGATCAGGCTCGTACAATCCGTATTCCTGTTCACATGGTTGAAACCATTAATAAATTGAAAAAAGTAACAAGACGTCTTGCACAAGAACTTTCAAGAAAACCGACCGAAGACGAACTCGCAATAGAAATGAACGTTTCTATCCCTAAACTTCGTGAAATAATCAAGATTGCTCAAGAACCTCTTTCTTTAGAAACACCAATCGGAAAAGAAGAAGATTCACGTTTGGGCGACTTTATTGAAGATAAAGAAGCAGATGCGCCGATAAAAACAGTTGCGTCAGAACTTTTGAGAGAAGATTTAGCAGAAGTACTCTGCACACTTTCTCCTAGAGAACGCGATGTTTTGAGATTACGTTTCGGAATGGACGACGGACGCCAGAGAACTTTAGAAGAAGTAGGCCAGTTGTTCGGTGTAACCCGTGAACGTATCAGACAAATCGAAGCAAAAGCGTTGAGAAAACTTCGCCACCCTAACAGAAGCAAACGCTTGAGAGAATATGTAGAAAGCTAAGAGAAAAAAAGCTCCCAATCGGGAGCTTTTTTATTAGTCAAACTTGTATAACTTCTCAAATTCTAAATTTAAAGCCTTCAATATGGGAACAAGCGTTGAGAGCCTCAAATCCGTTTTACCTGACTCTATACGGCTGATTTGTGACATCATAATTCCTGCCTTCTCTGCAAGTTTTTCTTGTGACAAATTTTGCCTGTTTCTTTCAGCACGTAGGTTATTCCCGAATATAGCCAGTAACGCTTTCTTATCCATAAACTTAATTTACTATATTGACAATACAAAATCTATAGCATATAATACATATAACTTGACGAATAATACAAGGAGCAAAAATGAATACGGATTTTAATTCCCGCGTTAACAGTTACATCCAAGAAGTCGAAAAAATTTATAATCTACATAGAATTATGATTGACTGCTTTTCTTACCAGATTTTGACAGGCAAACCTTCCAGCAACCTGTTTCCGCTCGCTTTGATTATTCAGGAAAAATTTATCAATCTCGAACAAGCTTCCGATAAAATTTTTCTCGATATTTATAACAAATAAAGCACTTTGTTTACTGCAATACCGCCGAACACCAGCCATAAAAACATCAATCCTGCAAGCATTATCGGTTTCCAGCCAAGTCCTTTTATTTTATTAAAATTGGTTTCTACACCGAGAGCAAACATTGCCATCGTCAGCAAAAACACATCGAATTCTATTAAAAATAAACGCACTCCCTCCGGTACTATATGAAGCGAGTTCAAACCGCAAACGGCAACAAAAAATATTGCAAACCACGGCATTGGAACTTTTTCACGCTTTGTTCCTGATTTTTTCGCAAGATACAAACCAAGCAAAAATAAATAAGGAACAAGCATCATAACACGTGTTAATTTTACAATAACAGCCGTATCCATTGTTACCGGCGAAACTGCACTACCTGCAGCCACAACCTGCGCAACTTCGTGTACAGTTGAACCTATATACATACCAAAATATTCAGGACTTAAAAGTCCCAGTTTTGCTAAAAACGGATATAAAAACATTGAAATTGTTCCGAACAAAACAACAGTTGCAACAGCGAGAGAAACTTTGTGCGACTTGGCTTTCAGCACAGCGTCTGTTCCAAGAACCGCAGCCGCGCCGCAGATTGAAGAAACGATTGCAGTAAGCATACACAAATACTTATCAAGCTATCAACACCAATATTTCAAGAATAAAATGAAGTATTTGCGCCCGAAGGTTTCCAAAGGGCGACCGGAAAGCCCTTTGGTGGGGCGATGGGGCAAAGCCCCATATCCAAAAATGCTTAGATATTTGTTTCTTGAAATGTTCGGTTTAAGCTTGACAGTCCCTTTTCTTCAAAGCGGAGGAAAAACGATGGTTCATACGCGCGATTTACGGCACGAGCCCTGGCGCTACCGGCTTCGGGCGTTCGTCTCCAACCCGGCCAACCTGCTGCTTGTCTTCTTTCTGATCGTGCTGGTGCTGCTCAGCCTGATGCCGATGGCGACGATGCTGAGCAACATGTTCACCGTGCACGTCGGCACGGAAAAGAAGCGGCTGCGCCTGCCGGTCGGCTCCACCACGCTCCGGCATTTCCAAAAGCTCTTCGCCGGGGACGATTGGAGTCAGGTCAACTTCTGGCAGCCGCTCTGCAATTCGCTGATCGTCGCGCTCGGCTCGGGCATTCTGGGCATCGCGGTGGGCGGCACGGTCGCGTGGTTCATCACGCGATCCGACCTCAAGTGCAAAAAATTCATCTCGGCG
>USHE01000143.1 GCA_900554385.1 uncultured bacterium
CACCTACCTCATTACTCCACACTTCATTTTTTCTTTCTATATCTAGTCTGTCTATTTCTTCTTCCGTTTTGACTTGATTTAAGTCTATTGCTCTTCCTACCTTCAATACTCGGTCGGATGCATCGATCACCGGCACTTCATTCAGCACTTCATATAGTAAGAGAGACGTGAAAAGAAAAAGATTTTAAGTACGTGAAGCAATCCGTTATCTACGTTTCTAAATAAAATAAAAAGTGGTTACAATTAGTTAGGTTTGCCTTACAATTTTACTGTAAAATATTCTGGGATTAAAAATGATTGATGAAAAACTAAGTTCAAGTCTTGAAGATTACCTTGAAGTTATATATAACATAATTGATAAAAACCAAAAAGTTCGTGCCGTAGATATATCCCGCGAACTTAATGTTAGCCGCGCTTCTGTAACTGAAGCTTTGAAGAAACTTGCCTCTAAAGGGTTAATAAACTATGGCAGGTATAACATGATTTCTATGACCGAAACAGGCGAAAAACAAGCACTGAGCGTAATTGAAAAACATAATGCCCTCCATTATTTTTTTGAAGAAATTATGGGGCTAAACTCAATTAAAGCAGCAGAAACTGCCTGCAAAATAGAACACATAATTTCAAAGGACATTCTTGATAGATTTACAGCCTTCAAAGATTTTCATAAAAATCATCCGGAATATATCAAAACACTCCACAAATACTATCAAAAAGGCAAATAACAATGAATACACTCAAAGTCGCAGGAAAATTCCTTGACCAGCCGATGTTAGTTACAAAATTTCATAATGCTGTACCGGCAATACTAACAACAGGGGCTGCACTATACACAACAAAAGAAATTTTGCACGCACCGGAAGAAAAACGTAAAAAATGTGCCGTACGAACAGTTACAACGATGGCATTAACTGTTGCATCCGCACTGGCTGCCCCTAAAATTACAAACAAACTTTTCAAGGCTGATGAAATTCCAAAAACATTGAAAGAACTAAAAATCCACGCATCCGGACTAATAGAAAATTTTTTAAAAAAGAATAATGTTGATGAAAAAACCAAAGAACTTTTGGAAAAAGCAAAGAATAAAGTCTTGAAATTTAAAGAAGTAAAAACTCTTTTCAAAAAATTTGATAATAATGCCGAAGGGAAAAAACTTTTAAACAACCTTATCCCCGACCCTGAAAATATTGATTCAAAAGAGATTTTTTCAGAAATCGGCAGACTTTCAGTATTTGGTCTTATCCCTGTACTAGGCGGCATTGCAGGCGGGATAGTCGGAGATAAACTTACAACTGACAAGTGGAAACAAAAAATTCCTGATAAGATAAAAGAGGGTTCATATCAATATCTTGCGAACATCTTTTTATGTAATATTGGTGCAGGCGGTGCATTAGCGATTATGGAAAAGTTAAATGTTAAGTCCAAAGCCAAACGTGCAGCCGGAATGGTGGCAGGAATAATCGCAACCGGAGTAATCGGCGGAAGTGCCATAGCAAACCTGATAGGCAACAAAATTATTAACCCAATGTTTGAACACGGACACAAACATAAACACACAAAAGAACATCTTTTTGATGAGCGTAAACCTGAACCTCTGGATATAGGACTACACACCGATGATATAGCAACAGTTGCCGTAATGTCAGGATTAAAATGGATAGAACCTGCACTGCCGATAATGTATTCAGTATCAGGCTACAGAGCAGGAATAGGTTACAGAAACGGAAAGAACTGTCATCATTAAAACCGCCACCGCGTTTTGCAATACTTTACACTTTACAAAATTGCATTATTAATTTACTCAATGAGTGTAAAATTTTCAGGGAGTCCCTTGCTGGCATTTTTTATAAGTTCAACTAATGTCATGTTTAAACCTTCACTAATTCTCCAGAGTGTTGAAAGTTGAGGGTCTTTTTTCCCCTGTTCCATATCAGACCACATAGACTTTGGCATGCCTACTTCTGCCGAAATAAGACTTATAGATTTATTCATCTTTAATCTCTGCTTCTTAATACAGTTAGCAAGCAATTTTTGCAATACAACTCTGTTTTCACCTAAATTTGTGTCCATTACTTTATAGTAGTTGCAAAAATATTAAGTTTGTTCTAATATTAGAACAAATAAAAAGAGGACTAATTATGGCTAATTTAAAAGAATTGTTTGATTCTAATGTTAACATTATGGAATACTTTAGAAAAAATAACAATACAGATTATAATTCTTCTTATGCAATTCTTGCATCGTATGACCAACAGGCAGGAAGTTATATAAAAATGCTTGAAAGCGATGAAATAAGAAATAATTACCATGTTAATTCCGTACAAACGCCAATGACACACAAAAAATTTGTAGACATGTATTGTTCCCAAATAGCCAAAAGATTAGAACCTCTTGATTTTGAAACAGTTCTGGATGCAGGTATTGGTGAAGCTACAATATTATTAAACATAGCAAAACATTTAAATAACAAACAATTAAAGTTTTACGGGTTTGACATATCGGCATCAAGGATAAAAGTTGCAAAAGAATATTGCAAAACGCACAGTTTTTCTCCAAATTTATTTGTCTGCGATATGAAACATATCCCCTTGCAAGACAACTCTATTGATTTAGTTTATACGAATCATGCAGTAGAACCTAACACCAACAAGGAATATGAAATTATAAGCGAGTTATTCCGAGTTTGCAAAAAGTATCTGGTAATGTGCGAACCTTCGTATGAGCTTGGGAATCCGGAAACAAAAGCAAATATTGAAAAACATAAATATATTAAAAATCTTAAACAGGCAGTCGATGAACTTGACGGAAAACTTTTGAAATATGAGCTTTTGCCTGTTGGAACATTCGCCAACCAGCCGGCAATTTATATCATAGAAAAAAATCATACCCGTGATATTACAAATAATAAACCTGGTTTTGCGTGTCCTGTATGCAGAAAGAAATTACTACAGAAAAATGGTGAAAATTTTTGCGAAAATTGCGGTTTAGTATATCCTATAATTGATAATATTGAAATTTTAAACCCGGATAACAGCATTATTTTCAGCAAATTCTAAAATAAAAGCTTGTCTGGAGACTCAGACAAGCGCAATCAATAGTGTTAATAATATGATAAACAATAAGTTAGGATTTTTTTATTTCAAATTCTTTATTAGTTTTTTTTAAATATCTTTCGCACTGGCGGACTTTATCGTAACCAAGCATTATTCCAAGCATAAAATCCTCCTTTGGAGTCTGTTTATTAAGCTGTGGATTTAAAGTTCTTACCACATCCACGCATGGTTTATCGCCAAAGTACACATTAATTTTTCCGTTACCTACATCGTGAATAACATAATCTATAGCCTCATGTTGAAGACGATTAGCTATTTTATCACGATAAACAGATTTTTCAGTTGTAAGAATTAGATTTCTTATACCTTTTTTATATTCGTAAATATGATGACGAAATACTCTTAAGTCTGCATTTTCAGAAGCTGTCACCATAGGATTTCCGGCTTTAAATGCCCTGAAAGGTAGTACCGTCATATTACTCCCACAATATAAACCTCTATACAAACTTACTGTATTTACTCTCATAACTCCATTCCTTATTTGTTAGTCATGCCTAACAAAATTTATTGTAAGGCAAGCCTAACATTTTGTCAAGAGGATACTAGCTTGAAACACAACAAAATTACTACAGGAAAAATTATTTGTGCTATTATAATAATATTGCCCCAACAAATACAAGACTTAAAGGAAAAATTATGATAACCACAAATAAATTAACAGTAAGATTTGGTTCACAGACATTATTTGAGAATGTTTCGATAAAATTCGCTCCGGGGAATTGCTATGGAATTATTGGTGCAAATGGAGCCGGTAAAAGTACGCTTTTGAAAGTTATATCAGGCGACCTTGAGCCTACCTCAGGTGAGGTAAGCATTTCTAAAGGACAAAGAATTGCAGTATTGAAACAGAACCATTTTGAATTTGACGATTACAGCGTAATCGATACGGTAATTATGGGTCATAAAAAGCTTTATGACATAATGAAAGAGCGTGACGCATTATATGCAAAACCGGATTTTAATGATGAAGACGGGATTAAGGCTGCACATTTGGAAGAAGAATTTGCAGAACTTGACGGCTGGCAGGCAGAATCGATGGCTGCTTCTTTGTTATCGGAATTGGGAATTTCCGATGAATTGCACTATTCGCAAATGAAAGACCTTGCAGGCAGCGAAAAAGATAGAGTGTATCTTGCACAGGCTCTATTCGGAAACGCTGATATTCTGC
>USHE01000144.1 GCA_900554385.1 uncultured bacterium
AAGTGTATGCGGGGTGCAGAGTCTGTTGTGAGGGTTTGGCAAGCAAGGTAAAAGTTAATATTTTTGTTGAGGCTTATTCTTGAGATGGCGTAAAACTCCGAACCGTGTCAGGATGGAAACATAGCAGCACTAAGGTGACCTTTGCGGGTGTTTCATGAATAAGAGGAGAAAATATTTCCCGCTACTTTTGTTTGACAAATTCGATAGACAGAAAGCACGGCTTTTTTTATCGTTATTTTAATTCAGTCTCTTTTATATATCTCGGACGAGCTTTTACTTCTCTGAATACCTGTCCTACATATTCACCTATTATACCAAGACAGAATATTTGAATTCCTCCAAATACACAAAGCAAAATAATCGTGGTTGCCATACCGTTTGGCGCGTTATTGTGGAATATTTTTTCGTATACTGCCTCTAACCCAACAACAAAACCAAACAACGCCATTAAAAACCCTAATAACGAAATAAAACGTAATGGGACAATGCTAAATGATGTTATACCATTCAACGAGAGTTCTAATAATTTAACAAAGTTGAATTTAGAAGTTCCAGCCATTCGCTGTTTTACATCAAAATGCACATAAGCTGTTTTCAACCCGAGTTCTTGAAAAAAACCTCGCAAAAATAACGCATTTTCGTGGTACTGACTCATTAACTCAAGTGCTTTTTTGCTTATCAATCTGTAGTCAGAGTGATTAACAGGAATTTTAACTCCGAGAATATTCATTAACTTGTAGAATAAAAGAGCTGTTGTCTTTTTAAAAATTGAATCGGTTTTTCGGTCATTTCTAATACCGGAAACAATATCAAACCCGTTCATATATTCATCAACAAATTTTTCTATTGCCCATTCATCCTGCTGAAGATCGGCATCAATTGACACAACGCAGTCGCATCCAATTTCTCTTACACCCTCCAGCCCTGCGATAAGAGCTTTTTGATTACCGTAATTTCTTATAAACTTTTGTGCTTTCACCAGTTTATTTTCAGCATGAAGCCGTTCTATAATTTCCCAGGTTTTATCGGAAGAACCGTCATCAACTAAGTACAAATAACTGTTTGGAGTGATTTTATTTTTTTCAATAAGTGAATTAATAACTTCAAACAGTTTATTTACAGTTTTTTCAATACACAATTCCTCATTGTAACAAGGAATTATAACAGCTAAAGTCGGCTTATCCATAAAATCCTCAATTCTGTAACAAGTTGCCCGAACGGATAGTTTTATAATATAATAAGCTAAATAGGAGTGCAATAGAACATTAAGATGAGTAATAAAAAATTTATTTTAAACGCAGATGATTTCGGAATGAGCCATGACTTAAACAGAGCTGTTCTGGAAGGGTATAACTACGGATTTTTGAGAAGTGCAAGTATTTGTGCAAACGGAGAAGCTTTTGAAAGCGCAATTAATGAAATTCTTCCAGAATGCCAGGATTTAGGTTTGGGAGTGCATCTTAACATCATTGAGGGTAAAGCTCTAACTCATGCTGAATGCCTGACAGATAATAAAGGTTTCTTCAATAAAGGTTATCTGTGGTTTATGTTAAATTCCGGCAAAAAAGAGGTAATAAAAGCAATTGAAAAAGAATTTCGTGCGCAGATTGAAAGAATCCAAAGCGTAGCAAAGGTTGATCACATAGATTCGCATGTTCACGTGCATGCTATACCTGAAATATTCAGATTAACTGCCCGACTCGCTAAAGAATATAATATTCCTTATGTAAGAACGCAGCATGAAGAATTTTACGTTATACCTGATTCAAAAAAGAATTATTCACCTGCTTTTGCAGTGAACATTATTAAAATACTCCTGCTGAACGCATTTACAGCAAAAAATAAAAAGATAGTAAAAGAGTATAATTTAAAAACAAATAATTACCTTATCGGTGTGGGTTACACCGGAATGATGGACAGTGCTGCATTGGAGCATGGCTTGAAAGCAATAGAAGATGATTTTACGGTGGCGGAATGTCTTATTCATCCTTGCAAATATTCAGGCACTAAGTCTGATAACCATTTGGAAGAATTTAAAATAACTCAGGATAAAATTTTAAAAGACACAATTTACCGACTCGGATACGAAATTGTTAGCTGCAAAGATTTATGAAAGAAAAACTCAGCACAATTTTAATAATATTATTATTTTTGTTATTTGCGTTGTTCAATTTTTGGAGCAAAAACACAAAAACTGTTTTAAAAGTTATCACGCCAACGATGTTTAAAATAGACTTAAACAACAACGGAATTGCGGATGACAACGAAACAATATGTATTCCAAAAATTCAAACCTACACATCAAACCTAACATATTACGATGATTTGTTAAAAGGATTATCCTTTAACGACGGAATATCTCTGGGCTATCTGGCTGATGAATTTGCGCACTCTATACTTGAAAATAAACGGGTTAACGTAAAGTTTACCAACACGATATCCCCTCAATGCAGAACTGCTGAAATCTTCATTGAAAATAAAAAATATTCAGACATATTAAAAAATTCGGGATTTGCAATTTTAAACGGAACTCCACTCCAGAAAACCTCGTTTAATGAGCAAAAAGAAAAAGCGAAAAAGCTTGAACTTGTTATATATAATCATAAAAGCGATAAATACCATAAACTAAACTGTAAATACGGAAAAATAGCACACGACGCAGTTGTTCTAAGTTTAAAAGATATCAATAAAGGCGCAAAAGCGTGTAAATTTTGCCACATAGACCCCCAAAAAACAAAAAAAACACAACCTGTATCGCCAAATATTATAACACAAGGAAACTTAAAAGTTATATTGACAGTTTATACCAAAATACTCAAGCCAGATAAAAAATGCTCTAATGAGGTATGCAGGGAATTTGTATCGCTTGTAAACAATGCTAATAACACAATAGACTTAGCTCTGTATGGGTGGACAACGATTCCAGAAGTCAAGCAGGCATTAGACAACGCACTTTCTCGCGGTTTAAAAATACGAATTGTATACGACACAAAAACTAAGGGCGAAAATTATTACCCTGATACAGAAGAATTTGTAAAAAACTTTACCCTAACACGCTCAGACAAAATTGATGGAAATTCACAGTTAACCAATGCGTTAATGCACAATAAATTTGCTATTGTCGACGGAGAAAAAGTTTTTACAGGGTCCATGAATTTTTCAGAAACCGGATTTTCAGGCTTTAATCAAAACAGCATAGTAATAATCAATTCAAAATCTGTTGCACAAATTTATAAAAATGAATTTGAACAGATGTTCAGCGGCAAATTTCACACCCTCAAAACTAAAACAAAAAATCCAAACATAATTCTTTCGGACGGAACAAAAATTACAATTTTGTTTTCACCTCAGGACAAAGGAATTACTAATACCGTAATTCACCTAGTAAATTCAGCTAAAAATGAAATATATATACCTGCATTTTTAATAACCCACAAAGGGCTTACAAATGCCCTGCTTAACGCTCATAAACGAGGGGTTACGGTTAGACTTATCATCGATGCAACGAATACAAATACAAGAAATTCAACATTGACGACTCTCCGCTCCAACGGAATTCCTGTTAAAGTTGAAAATTATGCAGGAAAAATGCATTCAAAAATTATTATAATAGACAAAAAATATGTAATTACAGGTTCTACAAATTTTTCGAACAGCGGTGAAAATAAAAACGATGAGAATATGATTATTATAGAAAATCAGAAGATTGCAAAATTTTACGCAGATTTCTTTGAATATCTGTGGTCAAAAATTCCGGACAAATACCTAAAATTTAATCCGCCTGCTGAAAGCAAATACTCAGTAGGTTCCTGCACGGATGGAGTTGATAATGACTTTGACGATAAAATCGACACAAAAGACGAAGGCTGCCATTAATGATTAGGAATAATTTTTGCTTCAACCTCTTTATGAGCATTTAATGAACTATTTAAACTTCTGGCAAGTTCAGCAGCAGTATTTGCAGTATAAAATTTGCCGCTTGTAACTAGTGCAGTACACTCAAGCTGGTCAAGGTCATCTGGATTATCAATATTAAATGCAATTACGTCAATTGATACATCCCTTCGGACTTTGATAAGTTCCATAACGTACTTGCATGGACTTTCATCGCAATTTTCTCCTCCGTCAGTTAGGAGAATAATATGTTTCTTCCCTGTAAACCCTATAAAATCATTTTTTACTGCCTCTTTTAAAGAATAGGTAATTGGGGTCATACCTCTCGGATGAACTGATCCA
>USHE01000145.1 GCA_900554385.1 uncultured bacterium
AACATCTTACCGGACCTTTAAAGAAAAATCGTGTTTCCCAACCATTTTTATTTTCAATCGGGTTAAATTTATGCTCCAGCCCCATGGGAATTACTAGACCGTCTTGCGTAAATTGAAATACAAAAATGTCTTTCCCCCACGTATTGGGTTTTTTCATACCGTTTATATCTACACAAAATACAGGTCCGTTTTCACCCGGATTAGGCGGATTATTAAAGAAATACAACTTTCCGGACGCATCATTCCAAAACCCTCCGTCATCACAGATTATTGTAGAAGATCTAATCCCGCCCATATTACGAATAACATAAGGCATTTTACCTGAAACATCCGCATTTCCGTCAGCGTAAGTATATGAACTTACACGGCGCGACCCTTTATAATAACTCATAAATTCTTTTGCGTATTCATCCACGCTTTTTCGGGAAGCCCACTCTGAAAAGGGAACTTCATTTTCTGCATAAAACCTCTGGCTAACCTGATTTAATTCACTATAAGTTGTACGTAAACGACCATAAAGTTCTCTGCCTTGAATTCCCTGAACTATTGTAGGTAATGTCAATGATGCCACAACACCGATTATTCCCAGAGTAACCAAAACCTCTGACATTGTAAACGCATTTCTTCTCATTTAAACCTCCGCATCATAGACATAGCCTTATTCATTGCATGTTTACCCATTTTACTGTTAAGCCCGGGTAAACCTTTTCCCATAATATTTTTAAAATCGCTCATGCCCTTCATCATCATACGCATTTGTTCAAACTGTTTGATAAATTGGTTTATTTCCGCCAATTCCATACCACAGCCTTTTGCTATACGCTTTTTACGGCTTGTATTGATTAAATCAGGATTTTCACGTTCCTGGGGCGTCATACTCTGAATAAACACCTCCATACGCTTAAATTGTTTGTCACTCTCGTGTGAAAGTTTTTGTCTGTCATCTTTACTAATTTTAATCCCTGGCAGCATTCCCAAAAGATTGTCCATAGAACCAAACATTTTCATTTGTTTTTGCATTTTGAGAAAATCATTGTATGAAAAATTAGATTTTCTCATTTTTTCATCGAGTTCCTGCGCCTGCTTTTCGTCAAAAACTTCCTGAGCGCGTTCCACAAGAGAAACAATATCGCCCATACCTAAAATTCTCGTTGCCATACGTTCAGGATAAAAATCCTCAAGCGCATTTAACTTTTCGCCTGTACCGGTTAATTTAACAGGATTACCTGAGCAATAGGCAACACTAAGAGCAGCTCCCCCTCTTGAATCACCGTCCAATTTGGTTAAACCCACCCCCGTCAAAGCGCGCTGTGCATCAAAATTATCAGCAACAATCACAGCTTCTTGTCCAGTCATAGCATCAATAACAAGAAGCTTTTCCTGCGGATTAAAAATTCTATCAATTAAAAGGAGTTCTGCCATCATATCAGTATCGATTTGCAAACGCCCTGCTGTATCGAGAATTAAAACATTGAAACCTTTTTCTTTCGCATAATTAATAGCATTGCTGACAATACTCTGAACATTTTTTTCATCAGGTATTGTAAAAACTTCAACTCCAATATCATTTCCCAGAGTTTGCAGCTGTGATATAGCAGCGGGTCTATATACGTCACAGGCAACCAAAAGCGGATTTTTACCTTCTTTTTTCAGCTTAACTGCAAGCTTTGCGGAAGAAGTGGTTTTCCCGGAACCTTGAAGCCCCAGCATCATGATTAACGATGGATGTCCCGATAAGTCAAGCGGTTTCAATTCTTTACCGAGAAGATTAACGAGTTCATCATGGACAATTTTAACTAACTGCTGCGAAGGGTCAACCCCTTGCAGAACATTTTCACCTTCTGCTTTATCTTTGACGGCAGAAATAAAAGCCTTAACCACTCTAAGGTTGACGTCCGCCTCAAGAAGCGCACGTCGAATTTCACGCATCGCCTCCTGCATATTGTCCTGCGTTAATTCCTGACCTCTGGTTTTATGAATTATATCCTGTAATCTGTCGCTTAAATTATCAAACATTTAAATACCTATGATGATATTATATCACACAGGCAGATATTTAACAATAACTTCACAGAAGTTTAATCCCAATCATCAAAATCGTCTAAATCTTCGATATCTTCAGCAGCTTTTTGTTGTTTAAGCTGTTCACGTCTTTCTTGTGCTTCGCGCATTTCAAGTTCCATACCGAGTCTTTCGATTTCACGGAGTCTTTTTTTCTCAGAGCCAAACAATTCACTGCCTACAGCAAATGCTAATTCTGCCAAATATTTCAGTGCATTGGTTGTACTGGGTTTTGAAGCTTTGCATGAATCAAAATCGGAAGGATCAATCCCGTAATCTTCTCCAAAACCAAAACTTACATTATTATTCTTTTTATTTTGTGTATATTGCGAGTTATAGCTTGACCTAAATGATGTAATACTATTTATTTTCATGATAGTTCCTTATCTTTACTGAATTATAACCCTGTGAAAAAGAAATATGCTACTTTTGTAATAAAAAGTTTACATATTTTTACATGAACGAGGAATTTATAAATTCAAACATTTAATAAAACATCATAAAAACGAATGATTTAATTTTAAAAATGGTCTGGTAATATAAAACCATACTCCTTAGAGACTAAGATACACATATCCCTAATCAACAGCTATGCACCTCAAAGTACATAGCTTTTTTTTATTATTATAATCTATTGCAGGCTTCTCACCTTCTTTTTAAAGCTTAAATTAAAAGCCAAATAAGGTATAACATATTTACACTAAATTTAGTATAAATTGTCACACTGAAGTTGTTTCAGGGTTTCAAATATAACAGATGTTGAAACGAGTTCAGCATGACAGTTTTGACTGCTTCTTATGTAAACTTGTTATACCTTACCCAAAAAGAATTATTGACAAAATATTTTCAGCGAATAGAATAGAATTACATCCAAAAGATTGCTTGGAGGAGTGCCAGAGCGGTTGATTGGAGCAGTCTTGAAAACTGTCGTACGTTCACGCGTACCGTGGGTTCGAATCCCACCTCCTCCTAATAAAATCGGGCTAACATTTGTTAGACCCGATTTTATTTTGTATTATTATAAAAAACAACCCCGCTTTGTATAAAGCAGGGTCGTTTTGTGTTTTTACCAACGTATTATTACTGCACCGGCTTGCCCGTCATTTGCTTCTATTCGCTCGTGATTGTTTCTACAAGCATCAGGTGGAAGCGGATAACTGTGTGCCAATTCTCCGTATTGGTTTGGCTGTGATGTCTGGTGCGGTGTTGTATTCGGGCTTGATGACGTGCTGTCAAGCCATTTTCTGTATTCACCGAACCAACAGTTGTGACGAGAACCGCCGCCTTTACCGCCATAGCCTATCTTATTGTCTTCCATAATTTTAGCAATATTCTCATTATCTTGAGGTGCTAAGAAATTTAAGATATTGGATGAGAGGTTGTTTGGTTTTGGTTTTTCAGGCTCTTTGCCGCCTTCTTCTCTAACGATACGTTTTCCGTTCACAAATTCAGCATTTGTAATGCCTGCAGGCCAATTTTCTGCGCCTGATCTGTATCCGGTTAACCATTCAGGGGCTGTCAATTGACCGCCTTCACCGCCAAGACCGCCTTCCGCTGTTATTATATCACCGAATGTAGTTGTCTGACCATCTGAACCATTTCCGCCGTTAGTACCTTTTGCACCTCCAAGTCCAATTGTAATATCTGCGGTTTTATCTTTAAATGATCTGATAACCATGGTTTTGTATTGACCTTGTTCACCTGCCAAACCATATTGCAGATAGTTTTGGCTATAAGTGAAGACAAAATCGTATTTTTCATTTGCTTCCCAAGTTGAACGCCCCCATCTTCGCAGACAATAGCCATAACGCCCTGGTGAGCATCCTTCAGTTACTGTTGCCTTGTTGCAAGATGTTCCTGCTGTACCAGCATCACCATCACCGTCACAATATGCACCTAGACCAGCGTGTGTAGCATTTTGCGCACTTACGGTTTCAAGATTATTACCTCTGCCGATTTGGATAGTACTAGTACCAGGTATGACTTCTCCATTCTCTGCAGCACCTGTACACTGGTGAGATTCTGCCGGCGGATAATCATAACCGGGAGTCAAAGTATAGCTAGGATAATTATCATCACCATCCTTACCTCTTGCAGGGATATTCTCGGCAACATATTTCAAGCCAACACCGCCTTGGAAATAGCTGCTGCGGCAAGT
>USHE01000146.1 GCA_900554385.1 uncultured bacterium
GATTGTTATTGATGTCGGAATATACAAAGATGAGAATGGGAAAACTCGGGGGGACGTGGATTTTGAAAATGTTGCGCCTAAAGCTTCTTACATCTCTCCTGTTCCAGGCGGGGTTGGTCCTATGACGATAGCGTCTTTGATGTTGAACACGGTTGAGCTTTTTGATTTCCAAAATAAAAGAAGCTGTGATTAATGATATCACAACTTCTTTATTTCTAATATGTTCAGAGTTTGCTATGTGGATTAACCACCGATTAGGTTAAGACCGCAGCTGCTCTTGATGTTGTTTTGTACAATTTGTTTTGAACTTGAAATTTCTTCGTTCAGTGTGTTTACCTGAGTTTCAATTGACTGTGTCCTTGTTGTTAACATTTCTTCTTGCTTTTGAAGTTGGATGTAGTATGGATCTTCATCAATTGCTGCGTCCGGATTGTCTTGCTCAAACTTTTGTTGTACGTAAGCCATTTCTTTTTGTAACCAGTTAACCTGATTTTGAACCAATGTTTGTTCAAATTGGAGTTGGTTTCTTTGTATAGTGAATAAATTTCTCTGTGAATCTATTGCTAAAAACGCCATATCTGCTCTCCTTATTCTTCTTTTATACTCTCTTATACATATAAAGTATTTAGGAATTTTCGGATTTCACAGGTTGTAATTTTTGTTACATTTGTTAATATTTATTTGATTGCTGGAAAAAGATATTTAGCCCCATCATCGCTTCTCCAGCGGATGTAGCCTGTTTTCGGGGTTTTGTCGCTATCCATTACGCTCACAAGCATCCAGTTCCCTTTTATTATGTGAAGCTTGATTAACGGTTGATTACTTATTTTGGAGATAACTTTTGAGGTGTCATCCGTTGAGCCGTACATGTTCTTAATATTTTCAGGCGCGCCGTTCAAGATGAATAATCCGTATTTTCTTGCATAAGTATTATAAAAATTTACCCAGGTTGAAAACTTATACGGATCATCTTTTTGTAACCAACCGCGTTCTCCTGTTTTATTATTGTAAATCAATTCTACCCAGTCTTCAGTTTCATCAGTAACTGCCATCAGGGCAAGTTGTTTTGTATCTTTATACACTACGAAGACGTCGCTAAAGGTTAAGTCTGGCGGTTCAATGGTATTTTCTGTAATTCTTATGACTTTTACGATTTCCGAATTTGTATCAGGAGTTTTACGCAGAACAATGGTACTGCCTGTTTGATAAACCCCAAGCGTATTGGTATTAGATATGCTCACAATATTCGGCATTACATCTGCAGCAAGGCTTTGTAATGATATAGTAAAAAATAACAATAATGAAATTATTATTTTTTTCATAAAATTACTCCCTGAAACTTATGTCAGCGTAAGCTTTTTGTAATTTTTCACGAACATTCTGCATTTGTTTATCAATGACTTCATCAGTCAGGGTTGCGTTGTCGTCTTGCATGTAAATTCTGAATGCAAGTGATTTGTAACCTTTTTCGATGTGTTCGCCCTGATAAACGTCAAAGACTTCACTTCCTCTGAATATATTCTGTTGAACTCCGCCCTTGATAACACGTTGAATATCGTCGTAAGTCACATTTTCGTTAATAACAAATGAGAGGTCACGTTTTACTTCAGGGAATTGCGGAAGATGTTTAAATCTCGGAGTTGTTTCTTTTATAATAGAAATAACTGCGTCCAAGTCAATTTTGAAGATAAATGCTTCCTGATTCATTTTTAATTTATCTTTTAATATAGGATGAAGTTGACCGAAATATCCTATCGTAGTCATATTTTTGCCCAAAATGTTTATTGCTGCGCTTCTATACGGGTGAAGAATTACGTGGGTCTTTGCAAGAGGTGATTTATCAAGTGAAACGAGTTTAATTCTTTTTTCAACACCGAGTTCACTGAATAAAGTTTCCAAAATACCTTTTACAGTGAAGAAATCAGGGGTGCCGGCACTTTGCCATTTTGAATTTTCAATTTCACCTGTGATAATACCTTCTAAAACCTTAGTTTCTTTAACGCCTGATGATTTTTCGTCGGCAGGTTTTTCTACATTGTAGGTTTTGCCTATTTCGTAAGCCCAGAAGTTCTTTTGTCCGTTGTCATAATTGTATTTCATACAGTTGAGAACACTTACGGCAAGAGTTTGGCGAAGCATAGTGCATTCTTCGCTGACAGGGTTCATTACTTTTAAAGCTTTTGAATCATCGTAAGGAATCATAAACTTATCTAAAAGCGGTTTACCTATTAATGAGCTTGTTATTATTTCGTTTAGACCTTCTGCTTGCATAAGATTATGAACTTTTTTCACAACCTTTTCTTCCGGAGTAATAACCGGAGTCTGCATTTTATTTGGCAGAGAAGGGGTGATTTTGTCGTATCCGTTGATACGGGCAATTTCCTCAATAAGGTCAATTTCACGGGTAACGTCATAGGCTCTGAAAGAAGGAACTAAGAATTTTGCAGCAAGTGCATTTCCGCCCAGTTTTTTAAATCCTAGATTTTCAAGTATTGAATCGCATTTTTCAGGTGCAATTTCCACCCCGAGAATTCTCTTAATTTGTGGATATCTGAGGGTTATTTCAATAGTGTCCAGCTTGTTATTTCCTGCTTCAACGACACCTTCGATTTTTGCATCTGCGAGTTCGACAAGTAACTGCATTGCACGCATTAGTGCAGGTTTTACGGCTTCTATATCAATTCCGCGTTCAAAACGTGCAGAAGCTTCACTTCTATATCCTGCACTTCTTGCAGATTTTCTGTTCGCAGCAGGGGTGAAGTATGCAGCTTCAAGTGCAATAGAAGTTGTATTATCGTCGATTTCGGAGTTTGCGCCGCCGAACACTCCGCCAAGACAAACGCCTTCTGCTTTTGTAGCAATAAGAACGCTGTCTGTAGTGAGAGTTCTTTCAACGCCGTCGAGGGTTGTTAATTTTTCGCCTTCTTTTGCGCGTCTTACGCAAAGATATCCGTCTAATTTATCAAAATCAAATGCGTGGAGCGGAGTGCCGTATTCAAGCATTACGTAATTAGTAATATCAACGACATTATTGATTGCGCGAACGCCGGATGCGAGGAGTCTTTTTTGCATCCAGTCCGGTGACGGCTTAATTTTAATGTCTTTTAAAATACCTATTGAGTAATATTTACAAACATCTTCATCTATGATGTCCACTTTAAATTTATCTGTTGATAAATCTTTTGTAGATTCAAGAGGAGAAAATTTCAACGGAGTTCCGAAAAGCGAGCTTAATTCTCTGGCAACACCGATAACAGACATTTGGTCACCTCTGTTTGCGGTTGGAGCAATGTCGATTACGCTGTCTTTTTCAAACCCGAGAACTTCTTCCACATTTTGTCCGATTTGAACATCTGTGAATATTCTGTTTAATACTAAAATACCGTCTTCTTGCTGATATCCTCGTTCTGAAACTCCGAGTTCATCAGCAGAGCAAAGCATACCTTCGGAAGGTACACCGCGGATTACTGCAGGTGTAAGAGTAAACATTTCTCCTGTTTTTCTGTCGAGAACCTGACTTCCAACAGAGGCGTACGGAACGATTTGACCTTCTTTAATATTTTGTGCGCCGCAGACAACTGTTTTTACGCCGGAACCTGTGTTTACGGTTACGAGGTGTAAATGGTCTGAATTTGGATGATTGTCTATTTTTTCAATTCTAACGGTTTTTATATTCGTAAATTTAGGTTTTACGTCTTCAACGGCTTCCACTTCAAGTCCGCTCATTGTAAGTTCGTGTGCTATTTGTTTGTCTTCTACGTTTGATAAATCTACGAATTCGTTTAACCAGTTAATTGATACCTGCATTTATACTTCCTCTTTATTAATATTATACTCTTGATTTTATAATATAACAAAAGAATTCGGTTGTAAATTGTCCGAAAAATTTTGAGAAGGGGTGATAAAGTACTGCGCATCCGTAAAAATATATTTGGGCTGGGCAGGCGGCACTAATAATAAAGCCGCTCAACAGAGCGGCTTTATATAACGTTGTTTTGCGGCAAAAACGGCGCGCAAAATGCGGATTTTCGGTAGGGCGCTGTGTCACGCAGTGACCAAGCCCGTAAGGTGAAGGAAAACCACGCTTTTTCTGCACCCCGAATAATCCGTTTCATTTGAA
>USHE01000147.1 GCA_900554385.1 uncultured bacterium
CCCCCCGCAAAACTATTGATATCACTGCGTTTCATGCCTGTGCCTCCTCGCTTTATTTCCACGCTTGTATAGTTCAAGTATAAACTATTTTTTGTGGTTTTTCAACTTGTTTAGTTTAAAATATAACTATGTTCGATAAAAATTTACATAAACTGACTTATTTCCTAAAATCAAATCATCTCACTATCGCCACAGCGGAATCCTGCACAGGCGGATTATTAAGCTCCAGATTGACCGATGTTTCAGGCAGTTCGGAATTTGTCAAACTAAACTTCGTTACATACGCATACGAGGCAAAAGAACAAGCAATCGGCGTTTCTCACAGCACACTTGTTAACCATTCTGCAGTGAGTTACGAATGCGCTAAAGAAATGGCGGAAGGTCTACAAAAAACAACAGGATGCGACCTTGCGCTCTGCACAACAGGAATTGCAGGTCCAACTGGCGGTTCAAAAGAAAAACCTGTCGGAACAGTATTCATATCTGCCCTTTACAAAGGAAAACTCCTCGTAAAAAAGTTCAATCTGCCATCTTTCCTCCCGCGTAAACTTATGAAATTCATGTTTACGCAAAAAGCTCTGGATACCGCTCTCGAACTTATCTCGCAACAATCTGAGCCAAAATCTCCGGACATTTATTAATCAAAATATCCGCAAAATCCTCAGCATCAATCTGAGTTATAACAATCGCTAAAAGATCATTCGGAAGTTCTTTCAACATCTTAACTTTCTGGTCTTCCTCAATAACCGCCATTGCCTTAACAAGTTCCGGCTGCTGTTTGTATGTGCTAATCATGTTTGCATAAGCATGCGGATCAAATAACTGAAACAACTCCGTATGCTCCTTTGCAAGCCCCAACGTCAACTGCTGTTTTGCAATCGGCTGTAAACTTACGAGTGCATTTTTAAATTCCAGAGGATTAAAATCTCTGACCTGAGCCAGCATTTTCTCCTGATCCATCTCCTTGACTTCTTCTCCGGTAATATTTTCAATCATTTGCGCAATATATTCCGGCGGAATAGATTTCATGTGTTCCAGAACTTTATTTTTCTCAATATCCGTACTTGTAAGAAACTTATTTAATTGTTCTTCCGGCAGATATTCAATAACTTCTTCCTTGGAAAACATCTCAAAAACCGTATTAACAATCTGTTCAGGCGGAATTTTTTCTAGCATGGCAAGAAGCTTATCCTGAGTGAAAAATTTCAACCCCTGAGAAATATCTGCTTCTTCCATTTCCGGTAAAAAGAGATATAACTGCTGTGCGGTCATTTCGCCAAGAATTTCAAGTTTATTGTTTGGATCTGACAGTTTAAAAATTTTAACTAATTTTTCAGGCGTTGTAAACAGTTCTGTCGCATACTCAACCGCCTTGGTGTTACCTTTTTCAGCTTCAGCTTCGACAATCTCCTCAACAGACATCGTACCATACTGCTGCAACTGAGCTTGAGTAATATTAAGTTTTTTAACTAATAACGATATGTCTGTATCAATAACTATCATAAAACAGCCTCTCTTAATATAATAACGTTTTTAAACCAAAGAGATTTCAGTGTCTACAAATTTTGTAACACTTGTTAATAATTAAAAATACTGTCTTGCATTGGTAATCTCTCCGTCTTTTTAGATACTCAGCTTATTTTCGAACATTTTGCGAATAAAATAAAAAAGTTCTTGATTTTAAAAAATGTTCATGATAGATTAGAAATTGCCGAATGCGGGCTGCTAGCTCAGGTGGTTAGAGCGCACCCCTGATAAGGGTGAGGTCGGTGGTTCGAGTCCACTGCGGCCCAGATTAAAGAAGACTCCTAGTTTCAGGGGTCTTTTTTATTATAATCTTTTTGGCAAAACCTTATGAAATATTTCTAATTAATCAATTACAAATATTATACAAATATGTTATAATATAAATAGATATTATGTTTTTGGGATTATGAAAATGATTGATTACGATGGACTTTTAAAAAAAATTCCTAAGGTTAAAAAAATTCTCGATAACGGTGCTAATTCAAACCTTTATCATTATACAAAACCTGAAAAACTTTTAAGCATCCTTGAATCCGGAACTATAAGGTTCTCTAATGCTTTATATCTCAACGATAAAGAAGAAGTTACATACTCTTACAAACTTATCGTTAATCTTATTGACGAAATGCAGGAACTTAATAACGAATTATTTTCAAAAATTAAAGAATATTTTTATAAAAAATACAAAAATATTATTGACGGCAACGATAACTTTACAAATAAATATGAATATTACACAATCTCGTTTTCCACAGATAACGACAACCTTACTCTTTGGAACAACTATTCAAAAGGGCAAAAATATACAGGCTATAATATCGGATTTTGCAAAAAAGATTTGATTGCAGATATGGAACGTCAGGGTTTTCATTCAGTGTACGGGAATATTATTTATAAACAGGAAACCCAAATTACTGTTTTAAAATTGATTTTTGACAAATGGAACAAGCAGTACACAAAACAACTTGGGACGAAAAAAACTCAAAAAAATCTCGAAAAACTTCAGGATATCCTGTTTGAACTCATCGACATTCTAAGTATAATCAGTTTATTCTTTAAAAACCCGCATTTTAAAGATGAAAAAGAATATAGAATAATCTTTATAAGCAATTTCAGCCCTAGTTCTTATAAACAAACTAAAATTTTTGAAAAAAACGGTCTATTTATTCCGTATATAGAATATAAATTTTTAAAACGAACCGTAAGCTCTGTAAATATTGGACCTACACTGGAAGAAAATATCTTCTATACAAGCACCTGCCGGCTTTTAGCAAACTTCGGATACGAAAAGAAAACAATTAACCGTTCAAAAATACCGCTCAGATACTAAACTTCAATATCAAAAAAATTAGCAATTTCTCGTTTTGCAGACACAGTATCATCAGAAGAATGTACTAAATTAAACCTCTTTTCACCAGGAGCAAATTCATCCCTGATTGCTTTTTTTAGAGAATTAATCTCACTCACTGCATCTTCTCCGCCTACAAGCAATGCTCGCACTTTTCCGGAACTGAGAAAGTCAATCCATTCCGCAAAAAAAGATTTATTTTTGTGCTGCCGGTAATTCGCTTCAAGCTTTTCACGCGGAGCTATTCCCTCCCACTCTTGTAATACATTGAGCTTCTTATCAGAAAGCTTTTTCATAATAGTTTTGTCAAGATTTCGACTAAAAGAATCCGGCTTCAACATCATAAATGTTTTTTCATAAGCCCGAAATGACGGGGTATAAGAGTAATTACGGTTATTATAATACATCATACAGCTATATAATAACCGAAAATTATTATTTTTGCTATTTCAAAAATAAAAAGGCACAGATTGTTTAAATCTGCGCCTTACTATCATTAATTTTCGAGGGGAAGCGTTATTATTTAACCATAAGCTTTTTAACAGAATCCTTTTCAGTATAACGTTTTGGAGCATGAATTTTCAAAATACCGTGTTCAAGCTTTGCTTCTGCTTTATCAATGTCAATTTCTTGAGGGAAGTACACTGTTCTTGAAAATTCACCATATCTAAACTCTGATTTTTTATAACCTTTGGTTTCTTCTTTATTTTCTTCTTCCTTTTTCGCATTTATAGTAATTGAGTTTTTCTCAATATCAATGTCTAAATCGTCTTTCTTTACTCCTGGAAGTTCTGCTCTAACCTCATAATCCTTTTCTTTTTCAATAATTTCCACAGGCATAGACATCTTGTCAACATCCTGTTCAAATCCGTAATCAGGATAATAATTGTCAAAATGTCTGCTTAAAATCGAATTAATTTCATCATTAACGGATTTTATAAAATTATCCGGTGCTTTCTTTACTAAAAATCTCATACTCAACACTCCTTTCAGTTTTCATCTGCCAGAGAAAGTTCAATGCTGTCTTTCGGAATCAGCAGTCTGACATAGTCATTTTCATTCCACAGATACTCATCATGAAGATGGAAATCAAACTCATCCTTCGTACTAACAATGTAATGGTAATGGTAACCTTAATAAATAAGAGAAATAATAATTACGCAGATGCCCA
>USHE01000148.1 GCA_900554385.1 uncultured bacterium
TAAATTTCTTATAAATCGTCACCCTGAACTTGTTTCAGGGTCTTAAAATAACAGATGCTGAAACGAGTTCAGCATGACAGTTTTGACTGCATCTTGTGTAAACTTGTTATACCTTACCCTTGTAAAATACGCAAAAATTATTATTCAGGATTTTTAATAAACAAGTCAAGGAAAAGAATATGAATATAACAAACTTAAAATACATTCCCCCAAAAACTAACGCATACAAAATCCGCACAACATATTCCCCGAAAAAATTGTACGACATGATGAAAATGTACACAGAAAACAGAAACGAGAAACATAAATATTTAAACATTCTTGATTACATGCTTTCTACAATGTTGCGCGGCTGCGGACTAAGAGTAATTGAAACTCCAAAAGGGGAAATGCTTGCCGCCTACACGTACAAAATGCGAAAAAATAGACTTGATGAAAAAAGTATGTTTATAGACGGAATTGCAAGAAATTTTTCAACCGAAAAAAATCAAATAAGCAAAAATCTAATGAGTAGATTATATGAGGATATAAAAAAGACAGCCCAAAAGAAAAGGGCAAAAGAAATAACCTTATTCGTATACGCAAAAGAAAAGGGGTTGAGAAAAAATTACGAAAAATTAGGATTTAAAGAAGACCTTAAATTTTACTTATATCAAGTATGTCTAATGCGTGTCCGAACAGAGAACTTTCTAAACAATTTACATTTCAAATATCGCAAATACAAAGAAGCAATAAACTTGCATAAACTACAAAAATAAAGTTTTTAGAGAGGTAAGAACCGGAGGTTCGACTCCATTACTAAAAAAACTCCCAAAAGGGAGTTTAATATGCCAAAGGCCACTCTGCCGAGCAAAACGATTAAGTATCGTTTTGTGAGAGGTGAGAACCGGAGGTTCGACTCCATTACTAAAAAAACTCCCAAAAGGGAGTTTAATATGCCGAAGGCCACTCTGCCGAGCAAAACGATTAAGTATCGTTTTGTGAGAGGTGAGAACCGGAGGTTCGACTCCGCTACTAAAAAAACTCCCAAATGGGAGTTTAATATGCCGAAGGCCGGAGTCGAACCGGCACGTGGGGTGAACCACACCAGATTTTGAGTCTGGCACGTCTACCAATTTCATCACTTCGGCTCAAATTTGAAGTGCATGAACTTTTGCCTGTAAAATAATCTTATCAGAAACAAAATAAAATTCAAGAGTTTTTTATGATATAATAAAAAAAAAGAATAAAAAACATTAGGAGATTAAGAATGGAAAAAAAGGATTGCAAAACTATTGGAGTAATCACATTTAATCAGTACGACATATTAAAACATCATCTATTAGATAAGCAAACCTATGCTGTAAGACTTAAAGATGGTACCATCCTAAAATACAAAGAACAAGATTATACTAATGAAGCAGAAGTTCATTGTGACCCTAACCACAGGATTGATTTTAAGGGAATTAACAATGCAGAAATCACTGATACTTCAAAAAATGATGTTTATCGATTTATGGGCTGCCAAAATATAACATTATATGCTGAACGCAGTACTACAGATACAACTGGGGAAAGAATAGGAAGTGACAGTGATTTTATAGAAGTAACTCACAGAAGATTATCAAACGGTCAAATTCAATACTCTAAAAACAATAAACTTCTTCTAAATAAGGGTGATTTGTATGTACTGCCTGAAGATACGAGTATTTCCTCGGTTGGAGACGAGAATAAGTCTGTTTAAGAACTTCAATAATCTTCAACTCTTTACTTTGAAAAGAATATCCTTATTAACTAAAATACAGGATATTTTTTTTCTGCAGATTTCTATTTAAAATCTGATTACAATTAAAAGAGGGTTTATGAACAAAACATTTTTTATAATTTTGACGATATTAATCGCAGGAAATATTGCTAATGCAGATGCCTTAACAGGCGGAGTATCGACAGTAGGATTAGGGAATAAAGTTGTAGATGCAAACACAAATGCACCAATTGCGAATGCTCAAATAAGTCTTCCGAAACAAAATTATTCCACAAAATCTGACAGCAACGGAAACTTTAATTTAAACGCAGATTTCAAAGGCAATACAATTATGTCTGTCGAAAAAGAGGGATATAAACCATTTTCATTGACAATAGACGAACATATTGCGGCAAAACCAATGATACTTGGAATACAAAAAAGCACAGGTAAAGAAGTAGTGATAGAATCTGCAATGCTCCATCTCGGCGACAATAATTTTTCAGCAGGCTCTGCAAATTCCGGCGAATTCAAACTTAAAGCTTTAGGACCTTTTTTTACCAAAACATTTAAAATGAGTGCAAACACTCTTTCTTTAACAAACTTTCTTGTCATAGGCTCTATTATAGGAATTGACACGGCAATGGCGCGTTCAATGGGGCAGAATTCTGTCAGAAATTCATTTTCAAGCCCGCCTGAAGTCTACTTTAACGGAACTAAAATAGCAGAAATCCAACTAAACGGAGATAATCAAAAAATAAAGCTTCCAAATAACTTGATACGCGCAAATCAGGTAAACGAAGTTACCATACAAACAGGGAAAAACCTGACACAGCGTGCTTATGTTGATTACGATGACATTGAGCTTCTTAATCTTTCAATCCAAAGTGAATAAGCTGTAGTGATACATTTATTAACATTTCTAGCCATTTGAACATATTTTTTATAAAATATTAGAATAAGGGAGATGTGAAAAATGGAAATTATCTTAGATATATTATACATATTCGTAGCAGTTTATACGGTTTACTTTCTGGCACTTGCACTCAGAAATCTCAACGACAAACCATTTATGAGGGAAAAACGCTATTCTCAATATGAGGAAAAAGACAACATCTCCGTAGTTATTTATGCACATAATAACAAAAAAACTCTTGAAAACTTAATCCGGGATATTAAATCGCAGGATTATCCGATAAACAATTTTAAAGTTTTTGCGATTTTGGACAATTGCACAGACGGTTCTCAGGATTTGTTTGTTGACGATAGTTTTATACATGTTATTGATGTAAAAGGCGTTGGTACAATAGGGAAAGATCAGGCAATCTCAATACTTTTAGAACAGCTTTCTCACGATGAATTAATCGATTCATACGTATTTATCGATGCAGACAGAAGTATTGCACCTGACTTTTTATCAACGGTTAATGCTGCACTTACAAACAATCATGTAATCAGCGGAGAAACCATTATTGATTTAAGACATCTTGGACCTATAGATAAAGTAAAAGCAGCTTATCAAAAATATCACATGAATTTTATGAGAAAAGCTCGCTCGCTTTTCGGGCTGGCAGCGCAAGCAGATTCAGGGGTATTTAATATTAAGCAGGAAATAGTTAAACAAATTGGTGAAGTTGATTTTAAAGATATTGACAGTGAACTGAAATATAGTCTTTTGCTTTCAAAAATCAAATGTAAATGCACTTATAACCCGAATATTCAAACAATAGTTGATACAACGAATTATATGTTCAGAAAACCACGGCTTTCAAAAAGATTAGCACTTTTCAAAAACTGTATCCCGGAATTGTTCAGCAATAATTTTGTGTTCACTGAACACGCACTCTCACTAACTTATCCAAACATCTGGATAATTATGCTGATATATGCAATTATATTAAAACATTCACTTTACTATCACTTTATGGTAGATTTTAAAATTGTTCTGTTGACATTTATAGCATTAATTATCGCCTTTGGCATAAGCCTTATAAATGCAAAACTCACATTCAAAGAAATCGGATACCTTTTCATGTATCCGCTATATTCACTCTGCCATCTGGTAAACAATTTCCCTCTAATACGTATGATAAAGAATAAAATTAAGGGCATTGAGGACTTGCCAAAAGATACTGAAAAAATGTCGGTTGATGTTGTAGTTACAGCCGGCAGCAAGGACTTAAACTGCAAACTGGAATTTATTTCGGAAAAAGGATTGTGCAAAGTCAGATTTATATTTAAAAACAAGAAATTTACGACATCAAGCCACATAAGA
>USHE01000149.1 GCA_900554385.1 uncultured bacterium
ATTTCGCAGATATCTTTACCTGCATCTACAGAATTATCTGAACCTTCTATATTGATTGTACCAGGTTTTTTAGCACGGTTTAGAATACTGTAAGTAGGTTTTGCATCCGTTGCTTTGTTATTGATATCGTCAGCAAGGAGGATTACTCTGCCGTCAGCTTTCACTGAGTTCAAATTCATATCTTTACCGGCACTTGCAAGGTTAATGAGAGATTTGTTAGAACCTTGAGTACTTTTTGCGGTAATTACACCGTCAACGTTAACGTTAACTGATTTTGTCCAATCTCTTGCCTGAGTACCGATACCTGTACAAACACCGTCATCGCAAGGACCAACTTCTTTACCGATAGCACCGTTAGTAACATTCATTGTTAAATTAGCACCGTCAGTAGTTTGAATTAATGTTTTTGCAACTCCGTAGTTGTAAAGGTTACCGTTGCTGATAGTGAAAGTAGTTTCACCGTCTGAAGTAACATAAAAATCATTTGCGGTATTATCACCTATTACGATGTTTGAATTTGTACCTTTAAAATCGAGAGTACCTTTGTTGTTCTGGTCAACGTGACCCATAATGTGCATACCGTTAGCACCGGAGTTATCCATTAAAAGGGATTTACCGTTAGAAACAACATTTGCTTTAGATTCAACATTCAATCTGTTAACTTTGTTAGTAATAACAGCAGCACCATCATTGTTAGTAACATTACCGCGGATAATCAAACCGTCAGCACCTGTTTCGTTTGTAATATTCATAGTGCCTGTATTAGTAACTTCGCCGTCAAGGTCAATTCCTGTACCATCTAGGTGGTTAAGGATTGTCATAACACCGTTGTTTTTAATTTTACCTGTACTTGCAGAAGCAATCTTGCCGGCAGCGTTGGTAATAGTAAGTTTACCGTTTGAGTTAGCAACTTCACCATTGATAATTACGCCCTCAAGCCCTGTATTATCAATATTAATATTACCTGCACTATATGTTCTTAGTAAACCGCCGTCATCAACGAATGTTCCAATGTTAGATTTGATAACAACATTTCCGTGAGAAGTAGAAAATTCATTTCCTGTGTTCATGTTGTCTGTTTTAACAAGTTTGTTAAATAAAGCATCTGCTCTTGATTGAATAGCATTATAGTCATTATTTTCAGCAGATTCTCTAGGATCTCTTGTAAATCTGTCAGTATTGTTACCGATACCTGCAAGGATTGCACCTGTATTACCTACAGCAATTTTACCGCCGGTTAAATCAACATCGCCTCTTGCAAGAACTCTACCGTCAATTTGAATTGTACCATTACCAATTGCAACTGCAGAAGGATCCCAGACCTTATCAAGTTTCTGTGCATTGTTTACAGTACCCGCGCCAGGAGCGTAAGTAAGATTGGTAGGCATACCTTTTTTCAAAACATTATATGCATCCTGTGTTGGAGTAAGAACTGATAATGAACCAACGTTCAAAACACCGCTTGAACCGACAACCAATCCGCCCGGAGCTACAAATATCAATTGTCCGTCAGTTTTTAATTGTCCGTTTAATCCGTTAAGTGCGTTTACGATACCGTCAATTCTGGCTGTACCGTCGATTAATGTAACGACCTTGCTCAAATCACCCTGTTCTAATTTAATATTAGGATCAGTACCATAAGCTTGGTTATACCACTGGAAAATAAAGTTAGCAATATCGCCTTGTGACAAATTAAACTCATGGAAATGTTTAAAACCGGTATCTCCGTTAAAACCATCAGGTCTAATTTCATAATTACCTCCACTACCCGGCTTCAATGTATTTCCGCCGGCATCAATAATTGTAGAAGCAATTGTAGGGGTAACTACTGCCTGCTGTAACGCTAAAAGTGAACTTACAGCTAATACTATCGCCCTTTTATTCTTTTTGTTTGATTTCATAGTAGACCTCAAATCCTTTGCACTTTAACACAATACATTTTTATATCTTTATAAACGGTTGAAATACGAAATAATTGACATTTTTTTACTAAAACTTTACAAATTTTCATAATTTGACATGCATATATAACATGTAATTTATTCATGTTTTTATCATGGATAACTCGTATTCGGGGTATGTTAACAAATATTAAGCCGTTTTTTCACCGTAAATCCTTGCTATTCCTGAATTTCAAAAATTAATCAAAAAGATGATTAAAGTTTTGTGCAATTCTGCCGTATAAAAATTGTTTATAAGAACATAGAGAAGTATAAACTAAACTTTGCAAAATTTCCAGCAGGAAAAATTTGCAGAAAGGATGTATTATGTGTGCAACAAAAATTGACTTCAAGCAAATGGGATTTACTGAGCAGCAGTGGAATTCATTGAGTGCAGAGAAAAAGGCAAAGTTTCAGGCTCAGTGGAATGCCTGGGACGAAGCAACAAAAGACAAATTCAGACAAGTAATGGCTGAAAAAAATGATGCTGCAGGAGCATTATCAGGTGATGCAATTAAAACTGACAACAAAGACAAAGGTATTGCGGTAGAGCTATCAACAACCGCAAAAGATGCAAAGGTGAGAGCTACTCAAAATGCTATACCTTTAGAAGATAATAAAGAATTACAACAACAAAAACTTGAACAATACAAAAAGGAATATGCAGAACAATACAAAAAAGATCCTGCCCTTGCTAATGAAGACATTGCAGATGTTCTTTATGCAAAAGACAAATATGTAATGGAAGAAGCCATGAAAAAGATGCGAGATTCTTCAGACGGCAGAGTTGCTCTTGCAGACAGATATTTAAGAGAATTTGCAGAGCCTGAAGATTTGGCAACTTTTTCAGAAACTTATTCCGGTTACATTGAGAAATATAAAGATGATGAAGTCGCAAGACAAAACTTCAACTCGGAATTTGACCTTAATGAGGATGATGAAGGTTACATCAGACCGGGAATGAAAATTACCGATGCACAGAAAAGAATGGTTGCTCACAGAAAAGCGTTGCTTGAAGCTGTTAACGTCGGGAATGATGATATTGACAAAATGGCATCAAAATTCATTCAAGACAGACATCTCAATGGTGCAGTTAATGAATTAGCCAAAGATAGAGCCGCTATTGACGAAGCCATCGCAAAAGGCGACATGGAAAAAGCTGAAAAACTTAAAGCTAAATCCAAAGAAAAATTTGAAGCCGCAAAAAAAGATAACTTTAAAGAGTTAGCCAAAGATAAAGAAGATCTTATAGAATTGATGGCAGAAGCAAAACTCGAAAGAGAAATTGCGGAAGAACGTGTCGCCAAAAGACAAATATTCTATAGTAAAGATGATCCCGGATATGATAAAAATAATCCTGATCACAAAGTTCTTACCGGTAAAATGAGAGAATTTGTGGATGAATACAAGGAAGAATTTTACGATGAAAACGGTAATTTCAACAGTGAAAAGTTCAAAGAATTCTTTGTAAGAGTTTCTAACGAAAACGAAACTGAAACTGACGGCTATGAAAGAGCAGATTATATGACAAGCGTCAGAAACCGTTTCCGTGGTAACAGAGACAAAGAAACTCTCAGACGAGAAAAAGAAATTGCAGAAAAATATCCTGAATATGCAAATCCGGAAACTCGTGACAAATTCCTGGAAGAAAATCAAAAAATCGCCGATTACGTTAATTATAACGATATAAAAGCGAAGTTCAAAGATAGAAAATTCCAGGGTGCATGTGCTGAGATATGCGGTCTTGACAAAGAAAAAGACAAACTTGCAGGTAAAAAAGCACTCCACGTACTTACCGCAGGTCTTAAAGGTGCAGGTATCGGCTTTGCAATGGGTGCATTAGGTGAAGCATTTGCCTGTATGCCTAAAGTTAATGCTAGTTATGCAGGAATCTTACAATACGGCGGAACATTGGCAGTAAACGGCGTTGTTCAAAATGCAGGTATTAAATATAACCATGATGGGACAGTTGATTATTCTCACAATGGTACTGTAGGTTATCAGCACAACGGTACAGTTGATTATTCTCACAATGGTACTGT
>USHE01000150.1 GCA_900554385.1 uncultured bacterium
AAAACTTTTACTTTCAGACCAGCACTGGTTGTGGTGGCCTTATTTTAATGCCTAATTTTTAACCTGTAAAGTTTTTTAACTTTCTTCAATTTTAGTATTGACTTTTTATTTGCAGGCTGAAGTAACGAGAATGCGACGCGCAGTTTTCAAAAACGCTCCCCTAGTATCTATAACGCAAGGGGAGCGTCTATTTTCAATTAGTTCGCTTGTTCTGATAATCGAGTTTTGCTTAAGCTCTCTCCCAGCGGCCTCCCGGGGCTGAAGATATAACACAATAAGCAATATTCAAACTTGAGGTTCCAGCTTTAATATACGAACGACAGGACCGTCCACACTCTAAAGTCGAATATGTAATCATCTGCGTATTATTTGGAGTATAGTGATATGGGGTTCCTCCAGCAGGATTTGAAATTGTTTTTGTAATATCATCATACTGGAATCCCACCTCTGGTGAATATTTGGATGTCTGCATTAAACTACTTGCTTTCATAGAGGTTCCGTAGTTCAGTGTTGTTTCAAACCAATTAATTCGTACCTTTAATGCCTGACGGTCATTTGTCACGGATACTTTCATGGTTGCATAAATGCTGTACTGGCTAAGCTGCCCCGTATTGCTTACAATATCAGTGATTGCTACTCTTTGCTGATGCTCGTCTACAATCAACAAACCCGTTGAAATAATATCCTGCTCGCTGCCATTTTCATCCACTACCTGTGTGATTGACAAATAATCATCCGGCTTTGCATCAATGGCGCGGGTCTTCATCTGTTTTTCCTGATATTGTTCAATTGCAACCTTAATTACGTCACTTTCATTCGTGATGTGATTGTTTAAAACCTCTTCATACACTCTGTTTTTTAATTCTGCATTTGTTTCTGCTTTTACTTTGGATTACAATTTCGCTTCCAAATCCTTCTTCACCTACCCCACCATTTACAACAACATCTCTTCCTACAAATCCTGATGGTGGTCAAAGTTAATCAAATATATTATTTGTCTTGACATAACTTTCCATTAATTTATAATTTGTTTGCATCTTATATAATCTTAAAAGATCTAAATCCTGTTTAAAATATTTCTTGCACTTTACATCTTTTTGTGCTTCTAAAATACAAGCCTCAACCATTAATGAAGTGTGCAATGATCCTCCTTTTCCGGCAAATAATGTCTGTTGAATTCTTTTTCGACAGACACCTATTGCTTTTTCAAAATATCCCAATTCTTCCAACGCCATCCCATAATTTCCCATACTCATACCCCAATCTAAGATGTGAAATACAGGTTTAATAAAACTTTTTTCATATTGTCCCACTAAAAATTGATATATTTCCAATGCTACTTTATAATTCTGTTCACCCCAATAAATCAATGCCATTTCTGTCAAAATACTAACTTCCTCTGTATTTAAAACATATTCCATTTTTTGTCCTTCTTCAACTTTAAGTGACATAGCAAGTAATTCTTTTAATTGTTTTATAAATTGTTCCGTATATTCTGCATTTTCCTTATATTTTACTTTTACCCTTTCTGTTTCAATATATTGGTAATTTTTCATCAAATTACAGTCTAATTTTTCTTCAATTTTTGAAAGTACCTTTTCTGCATTTCCATACTCTTTTCGATGAATAAACTTCGAAAATTCAATCTTCAACTCCAGCGTCTCATACTCTTCCACTTGAATCCCCGTCTCAATTCTATCCCCACTCCTTCCCATCTTCTCCATCATCTGACGTAGATTTCCGCTTCGTGGTTTCTGATTTCCGTTTTCGATTCTTGCCAATGTTTCCTGCGCACAAATGTCTTCACTCAGTCCTTCCTGTGTAAGTTTTGCCGCATTTCTTGTTCGACGTATCAATTCTGCATCAATCTCGAAATTCCGAACCACATGGTCAAACAGACGGTAATTTTTAAAAGAAACTTTATAATCACTTTCCAATTCCAGAAGGCTTGCACGTTCCTGTCGCAGCAACCCAATAAATTCTGCGTTACTATTTTCTTTTTCCAGAATCTGCGCATACTGCTCCAGAATTTCCGGCATATAAAGCAGTTTCCCTTCTTCTCTCAAGTTTTCTAACGCCGTTTCTGTTATCAATTTTAAATAAGTATCCGCTTTTCCATCTCGGGCTGTTTTTTCTATTAACAATGCAGCATATGGAATTACTTTTACTCGTTCTGTCCTCTCAAAGTTTTTCTGAAAGATCTCCTCTACTAACTCCTGAAGTTCTTTCTCTCCTCGTTCACGATCTGTACCAAAACAGACTTCCCATCGAAATAGCAGAAGTTTGTATTCCTCTGCACTTAAAATCCCTGTCTTTCTCTGTATTTCCGCTTCTGGCATTGTCTGTACAATTGCCTTTTCCAAATGTTCACATACTGTCTCTACTGATTTACCACGAAGCCATGCAATCTGCGCATATTCCTGCTCAATGAACTGCTGATGCAGCGGCTCCTTTGCTCTTTTATTCTTCTCATATTCAAGCAGACATTGTTTTGCTTCTTCCCATTTTTTTTGACAAATTTTCTGTTGTATCTCCTGACGCAATTCATAGATATCGTAAATGTCCCTTGGCAATATATAAGTGAGCCTCTCCACCGATTTTCCCAACCGTCCCATAATTCGATCAATCAGAAAAAAATCAATTTCCTGCTGATCTGCTTCCATTCTTGCATATTTTGACACAGAAGAAATACCCAGGCATAATTGTTTTTGTCGTATTCCTTCTTTCTCTCGTAATTTCCATAGTAATTGACCAATTCCTTGCATCTGTTTCCCTTTACTGATTCCTTTTTCTATGTTATTTTTTGTGACTTTTATTATAATTTTAAAATTGTATTTACACCAAGAGAAATTATCACCATATTTTAATTTGATTTTTATACAAATCCACGTTTTCTATTTTTATAGGTAAAAAAGTGTAATTTTTCCCTTTTTCATACGTATAATATGCTTTGAATTTATTTTCATATTTTTCTTTTAAAATAAAATATGGAATTGCCCTAAATCAAGGCAATTCCATGCATTATAATTTATCTTTAGTATGGAACCCTCCCATTCTTTACCCATAGCAAAGTAAAGCATCGGTGCATGCAGCAGCAGGCTGTCATATCCCATCAACGACATCGTTTCTGTCAATGCTTTGACCTCATCGGATGTTATGAGCGGAAGCCGCAGCGCCATCAGCCCAAAGCAGAGCGAATATCCCAAAAACACAGCCAGAAAGCCGCCGAAAGCCGTCATTAACACATGGGAAAAACTATAAACGCTGCTATGTACCCGCGGTAAAATACAGTTGATATAATTTTTCTGCACATCCTCCCAGTAACTGAGCGCGAACGGCAATACGACAAGAATTGTATTCGTCACCAGAAATGCACTTACACCGCCGCGCGCATTCACCAGATAATAAACCGAGCAGTTTCCTCCTGATCCTGCTGCTTCAGGGTAAATGCTCAGGAAGGTAAGTACGGCAATAAAGGCAATTGCGAGATAAAATTTCCACGATTTTATCATTCTGCTGAAATCGGAATGCAGCATTCGAAAAAAGACCATTTTTTTGTTCACCCCCGTCTCGTATGAATGTTCCATGATACCATTTTTATATTTTCATGATAGCGTAAACGCCTGAAATAGTTTATGACGTTTTCTGAAACTTTGAACAAAAAACTTTTTATTCATTTTATCAAGTTGGAACTTTCTCCACCAGATCTTCTACCGTACAAACTAATGCCCGCGCAATCTTCAACAAGGTCTCTGTCTGCGCCTAGTTAATATCCTTTCTTCGCTGTTCATACTGCTGAATGGTCCGAACCGAAACACCTGCCTGCTGTGCCAGTTCACTCTGACTTAGATTTGCAAAAGTACGCAATTCTTTCAAGTTTGTCTCCGGTTTTGCTTCACGATATAATTCATTCATTTTATCTACAAACTGACGAACATCCATTTCTTGATATGGCGT
>USHE01000151.1 GCA_900554385.1 uncultured bacterium
ATTCAGTCCGTAGTTGAATATGCGTTATTTATTTTCTGACCGTTCCTATGAATATCCATTAAGCGTTCAGGCTGAACATTTTCGAGTGTTTTGCAGTCAATTCTGTGGACTGAAACCCCTTTAGAACGGGTTACTACCCCGACAATCGGCTCTCCTGGAATTGGAGAACAGCAGCGGGCAAATGAATACATTAAACCCTCAAGCCCAACAATATCCTTTTCTGATTTCTTTCTGTTTGAAGTGTGGAAAGAGCTTTCAACCGGTTTTTGCTGTGGTTTTTTAAGCTTGTTGATAATTTTATTAGCAGTCGTTTCTCCATAGCCAAGTGCGGCAAATAAATCGTCAGCACTCTGATAATTCATTGCTTTTGCAACTTTTTCAAATTCACCCTGTTTAACGTAGTCATCAAAAACAGCTTTTGTAAGTTCATGTTCAAGATTTGTTTTGCCTGTTTCAAGATGCGCTTCACGGTTGTTTTTCTTAAACCACTGTTTAATCTTAGAGGAGGCTTGTTTGGTGACTACGAAATTCAGCCAGTCCAAACGCGGAGCAGGTGTTTTTGAGGTTAAGATTTCGACAATATCACCGTTGTTTAACTTTGTATCAAGCTGTGCTATACGCCCGTTAATAAGCGCACCAACTGTTTTGTTGCCGACTTCGGAGTGAATACGGTATGCAAAATCTACAGGAGTTGCGTTAATCGGCAGGTCAAAGACGTCGCCGTTAGGGGTGAATGCAAAAACCTGATCGGAGAATAAGTCCAGTTTAACACAGTTTACGTAATCATCCGCAGAAGTCATATCTTTGTCATATTCGACAAGTATTCTCATCCAGGAAAATTGTAAATCTGACTGGTTATCAGCTTTTTGTGAACCTTTTTCTTTGTATCGCCAGTGAGCCGCAACACCATATTCTGCAACTTCGTGCATGTCCCAAGTTCTTATTTGGACTTCAAGAGGCTTTGAGCGAGGTCCTATTACTGAGGTATGCAGGGATTGATACATATTCCCCTTGGGCATTGCTATGTAATCTTTAAATCTGCCTGGTATGGGTTTGAATTGTGAATGTATAAGCCCGAGAACTTCGTAACATTCTTTTTCCGTATCTACTATAACCCTTACTGCTGTGATGTCATACAGTTCGTGGAAAGCAAGATTTAGACGCTTCATCTTTGCGTAAATACTGTAATAGTGTTTTGCACGGCCTGTAATTTGTGCATTAATCCCGCTTTTTTTGACATCTTTTGAAATTTTATCTATCAAAAGCTGAACTGTCATTTCGCGTTCGGCTTTTGTTTGGGATACAAGCTGGGCTATTTCAAAGTATTTATCCGGTTCAAGGTATCTCAGGGATAAGTCTTCAAGTTCGGCTTTTATTTTGTAAATCCCCAGACGGTTGGCAAGCGGGGCAAGAATATCAAGGGTTTCTTTTGCTATTTTTACTTGTTTTTGTGCAGCCATAAAGTTCAGTGTTCGCATATTGTGCAGACGATCGGCAAGTTTTAAAAAGATTATTCTGATATCGTTTGCCATTGCAATAAACAATCTGCGGAAATTTTCAGCTTGACGTTCCTCTTTTGATTTGAATTGAAGTTTGCTTAATTTCGTTACTCCCTGTACAAGCGTGAGGACATCTTTGCCGAAAAGTTTTTCTATTTCATCAGGTTTTGTGTCTGTGTCCTCCAGAATGTCATGCAAAAATGCTGCCATAATGGTATGTGAATCAGCTTTCAAGTTTACCAATATTTTTGCAACTTCAACTGGATGTATAATATAAGGTTCTTCTGAAACCCTGTATTGTCCTTCATGAAGACGTTGTGCAAAACGGAAAGCTTCTTCCATTTTCTGAATTTCAGCTTCCTCTCTGTTTTGTGCAATTAGTGTTTGTTTTATTTCATCAAATAGTGATTTTTCAGACATGATATAATAATAATACGAATTTTATTTTTAGATTTCAAGAAAAATTGAAAAATTTCATACATAAGGATTACCAATGAAAAAAGAAGAAGGTTTAATAGTAAGTTTAAGAATTTCGCCAAACGCTTCCAAAAATGAAATTATCAAAACAGATGACGGCGTAAAAATTAAAATCACAGCTCCGCCTGTCGATGGAAAAGCAAATAAATGCCTCGTAGAATTTCTGTCTAAATTGTTCAAAATACCGAAGTCCTCTATAGAATTTCTGCGCGGGGAAACGTCTAAAGAAAAAACTCTATTGCTAAAAATTGATGATGATGATAAAATTGCCATGATTAAAAGTTATTTAACCTGATACCTTGTGGTGTCGGATTGAAAGGAGTAATCACAGATGAAAAAAAAGTTGACGACAGTAATTGCAGGACTTTTATTGTTAGGCGGCTTGTCAGTTTCTGCTTTGGATAACAAAAATGAAACTTTAGCCTTAATCCCTACAATGAAGTCTGAAACTACAGCTCAAAACAGAATTTGGGTTGGTACATTCCAGCTTGTGTGGAATGATTTAATGGATGGTATTGTAAAAGGACCGGTTGTTTTTAATGGTAAAAAGTCAAAATTGGCAGAAGAACTTAACACACAATCTTTTACAAAAGACATGATTTCTGAAAATTCTTACTATACAAAATATGGTGAAACTTCTCCGGAATTGCGTCAGACTATTGAAAACGCTATTAAAGAAAAATTTAATGAAACCAGTGATGTCTTAAATTCAGTTGACTGGACTCCAGGACCGAATAAGTTCACAGCTTATGCTATGTTGAAAAAAGATTTCAAATTCTTAACAGCATTTGATAAGCTTAAAATGGAAAGATTTGGTAAAAACAGAGAAAAAGTTCAGTACTTTGGTATCAATAAAAAAAGTGATTCTGTTTTAGACAAAACTGTTCACGTAATGTTCTATAATTCATCTAAAGATTTTGCGGTTGTTTTCTATACTCAGACAGATGACGTATTGTATCTTTACAGAACAAACGATAACAAAACTTTTGACAAACTTTATTCAGATATGTTTATCAAAAGAGCAAAATATGACGGAAACTTGGATTTCTCAGAAAAAGATGAGTTCAAAGTTCCTAATATCGGACTTTATAAAGAACAATCTTTTGAAGATCTTTGCAACAGAGAAATTAAGGGTACTAACATGTTGATTGATAAAGCTCTTGAAACTGTTGAGTTCAAAATGGATAACGAAGGTGTTAAATTGAAAAGTGAAGCTATAATTGCAACAAAAATGTCTGCAGTGCTTCCTGATAAAAGATTAAAACCTCGTAAGTTCTTCTTTGACGATACATTCGTTCTGTTCTTGCAAGAACAAGGTAAAGATAAACCTTATTTCGCAATGAGAGTAAACGATGTAGCGGCAATAAATAAAACCGAAAGAAAGAAATAAGCAAGCAGGGCGGCGATTTTAATCGCCGCCCTTTTTTAATCTAAATATGCATTTTTTAACTGTTCTCTTAAAAGGTCAATGTCTTCAAATTTACTTCTAACAATTCTGGCGAGGATTTGTAAGCAATCGCTGTTATCCGCCGCAAACGACGGTTCGCAGACATTATACAACAAATCCAGTAAGTATAGCATTTCCAAACATTCATCTTCGCACCGGTTAAGAAGTCTTTTAATTTCTTTATGTTCCATTTTACCTCCTTTGTGTTTTATTATAATGTATATATGATGTAATATACGTAATTATAGACGTGGAATAAAAATATGCAATAGTATATGATACTTTTATGAAGAAAAATAAAGATTTAGTTTTACTTGGAGATGGAATAAGGCTGGAACGTTTAAGACGTAAGTGGTCTCAGGAACAGCTTGCCGAAA